>NZ_PDBT02000139.1:0-2043 GCF_002551535.2 Neisseria sp. N95_16 | reverse complement strand
ACGGAGTTTAGGTTTAACCACCGGCATGAAGATTTAGGTAAAATATTAATGAAGATGCTTCGAAATAACCCAATTTAATATTTTTGCTTCCTAAGCCCCTAAAATAATATAGCGTTGCCAGCTCCCTTATGTACTCAATGTACACGGCGGTCGCTGTCGTCTTGTCTGATTTCTATTTAAAACGACTATAGTTTGCTTAAAGTTAAAGGCCGTCTGAAAGATTATCGTTCAGACGGCCTGATTTTATCCATCACAAGCAGCAGCTGCCAAAGCGCAATTTCTTGCTGAACACCAATTCATGTGTTTTTTGTTTAATAACTAAAATATTGGTGGCATCTTCCAAGGCGCGGATGCTGTGTGCTTCGTTCGGTTCAAGGCGCACCACCTGCAAGCCTTGCGTGTCGAGCGTGCCTGCGGAAGTGATGACTTGCGCGCGGCCGTTGAGCACCAGCAATAACACAATCGCATCGGTTTCGTAAGTCGGGATTTCATTGTTTTGCTGCAAAGAAAGCTGCACGATTTCTTGGTCGTTGTCGCTGGCAATCACGCCGCCGAGCAGGGCTTTGGGGTCGGGGGTGTATTGTTTCATGGTGTTTTCCTGAAGCGTAAAATCAGCGATTAGTATAAACTTTTATTTTGTTTCGATATTAAATATCCCAATTTGTTTTGACATAAAACAAGGCCGTCTGAAAATATTCAGAAGGCCTATCAATCACTCAATTAACGTTTAAACAGTCACAACCCCATCGCATGCTTAATCAAGCGGTTTTTGATAAACGGCGCAGCGTTGACCAAATCCAAGCCGGTGTTACGCAGCCAAGGCAGGGCGGGCAGGGTGTTGTCGGCAAACAGGCGGAACAGGCCGTCGCAGCCGTATTGCATGGTGCGCACCGGTTCGAGGCGGTTTTGTGCGAAGCGTTTTAAAAATTGATACGCGCCGATGTCGGTCACGCCTTGACTGAGTTTTTGCAGTTCGAGCACATCGCCGAACCCCAAATTCACACCTTGTCCGGCCAGAGGGTGGATGGTGTGTGCGGCATCGCCAATCAGCAACACACGCGGCGCAAATGTGGTTTCGGGGCGGCGCAAAATCAGGTTGAAAGAAAATGCGGGTGAGAGCGGCGAGAGCTTTCCCAACACGCCTTCGCCTTGCGCGGTCACAGCGGTGGCTAAGTCTTCAGGGCTGAGTGTAGTGAGTTTTTCCGGCTCGGCGGTGCTCCATACCACGGAAATTTTGTGATCGGGCAGCGGCAGATAAGCCAGCACTTCGCCGTTTTTAAACCATTGAAACGCTGTGCCGTAGTGGTCTTTTTCGGTGATGAAGTTGGCAACCACGCCATGATGGCCGTAAGGATTTTCACGCGCCTGAATGCCGGCTTGTGTGCGTACCCAAGAATTGGCACCGTCGGCACCGATAATCAGCTTGGCCTGCACTGTATCGCCGTTTTCCAAGCGTACTAAGGCCGTCTGAATGTCGGTTTCCAGTTCGACTGCTTTTTGCGTGATCACCGGAATATCCAGCGCACGGATTTGTTGCCACAATCCGGCCAAGAGCCAGCGATTTTCTGCGATGGCGGTAAGGCGCGGCGCAGGAATATCGGCGGCTTTGAATTCGATTCGTCCGCCATTGTCACCGCGTACATCCATGGTGGTCACCGGCTGAATGCGGCTTTCAGACGGCCACGCATCCAGCGATTGCAGCAAAGCCTGATTGGCCGGGCTGATGGCAAAAATGCGCGCGTCCCAGCCGGTTTCCAAGCGGCTTAAATCGGTTTCGGCGGGGCGGATTTCCAGCAGGGCAACATCGCGACCTTGGCGTTTGAGCACCACAGCCGCCGCTGTGCCGACCAAGCCGCCACCGATAATCAGAATTTCGTGTTCAATCATGGCATGGTTTTCTAAAACGAATATGGTGCAGATTATAGCCTGTTTCAGACGGCCTTACATTCGCATTTCAAGTGCAACGCTCAAATGCCATTGGCAAGGGCTGCTGAAAACAGATCACCCGGTGTCTCATAGTCCAATGTCTTTCTCGGTCGGCGG
>NZ_PDBT02000138.1:0-2082 GCF_002551535.2 Neisseria sp. N95_16 | reverse complement strand
CTGCCGTCCATACCATTCTTGGGAAAAAGGCTTGGTGGAGAATACCAACGGGCTGATCAGACAATACTTCCCAAAGGGGACGGATTTTAGGAAACTGGGTGCTAAAAAGATTAAAGCGGTTGAGGAGGCCCTTAACCGCCGACCGAGAAAGACATTGGACTATGAGACACCGGGTGATCTGTTTTCAGCAGCCCTTGCCAATGGCATTTGAGCGTTGCACTTGAAATGCGAATGTAAGGCCGTCTGAAAGATTAACTTTCAGACGGCCTGTTCAATATTTATCAAACTGTTTGCGCCCGCTGCCGATACTGACGGTATTTGCGCCACAACCAAAAACCAATCAGCAACAACACCGCCACCGCCAAAAACGGCACAAACAAACTCAATACCGCCATCACCGTTGCGATGCCAGTTTCCGCTACCGATACCACGGGATTCGCCAAGCCGGCCGTAGTGGCCGTACTCGCCGCACGCGTAGTCGCGTTCACGCCCTTAATTGCCGCAGCCGCACCGCCGCCCGCGATAATGGCCAACGTCCAAGTCACCGCAGGGCTTAAATCTGCCGTGGTCGAAGCCATCACCGCCGTACCTGCCAAACCGGCCAGCGGCACAGCCAAGGTATCCAACAAATTATCGATAAACGGAATCAGATAAGCGCCGATTTCGACCACCGTCGCCACGCCTAAAATAATCAGTGCAGGTGTGGAAGCCAGCCATTCAAAGCTTTCATTAATTGGCCACAGCCCGAAATAAGCCGACAAACTCAGGGCAAACAGCGGCAAAAATACGCGAAAGCCGGAACTAGCCGCCAAGCCTATGCCCAGTGCGATACTTAAAATCGTGGTAAAAGTCATGATGTGTTTTCAAAATTAAATAATGCCTACTATACGCGCAAACAGGCCGTCTGAACAATGAAGATGCGTTTTCAGACGGCCTAAATGCGTTTTGACCGATTTTTATGCGACAATAAGCCAAACCAAGCTGTTCAGACGGCCCCACCTTTAATTTGCCTGCATTTTGATTTAGCCAAGCCGTGAAAAATACAAAGGAACAACATGAAAGCCTTGATTATTGGCGCAACCGGTGCCACCGGTAAACCACTGACCCAACAATTGCTGCAACATCCGGATATCGACAACGTCACCGTATTCGTGCGCAAACCGCTGGATTTTACCCACCCTAAACTCACGGTCGAAGTCATCGACTTTGACAAACCCCACACTTGGCAGGATAAAGTCAGCGGCGACGTATTGTTCAGCTGCCTCGGCACCACCATCAAACAAGCCGGCAGCCAAGAGAAGCAATACCAGATCGATTTCACCTACCAATACCAATTCGCCCAAGCCGCCCGACAAAACGGTGTGGCGCATTATGTGCTGGTTTCCGCAGGCATGGCCAATCCCCAATCCAAATCGTTTTACATGCGTATAAAAGGCGAATTGGAGCACGCCATTACCGATTTAGATTTTGAACACACCAGCATCCTGCGCCCGCCATTGTTAAAACGCCCCAACAGCGACCGCAGCAGCGAAGTTTGGGCAGAAAAAGCTTTAGAATTTTTAAATGGCTTTGGTTTGCTGTTGGCGCAAAGACCTTTACCGACCGAACAACTCGCCACCGCCATGATTAAAAGCTTCATACTCAAACGCACCGGTATTTTGGAAAAAGAAGATATTTGGGCATTGCTTGAAGCGTAAATTCAATTGATTGATTAAATTAGCATTCAATAAAAAGGCCGTCTGAAAACAAGTGAACTGCACCCCAAAAGTTGGACACTTTCCCCCAACTTTAAAAAGGTGCAGTTTTCTTATGTCCAAATATACACTAGACTTCAAATACCGAGCCGTAC
This sequence comes from Neisseria sp. N95_16, assembly GCF_002551535.2. Lineage (NCBI taxonomy): Bacteria > Pseudomonadati > Pseudomonadota > Betaproteobacteria > Neisseriales > Neisseriaceae > Neisseria > Neisseria sp. N95_16. The sequence continues at coordinate 233 of NZ_PDBT02000138.1, read as the reverse complement.
TCCATTACCATCAAGTGCACAGCCAACAGCGCACCGCAGACCATTTCAACGTCTCACGCACACATCTGCGCCGTTGGATTGCCGCCTACTGCCAAGGCGGTATAACCGCACTTCAACACCCACAGGCTACGCTTATGAAGACTATGCAGACCAAACGCAAGAATCCCTTTATCGTCGACAAACCCGACCATGAAAAAACTCAGGCAGAGCTGATTGAAGAGTTACGCTACATG
>NZ_PDBT02000137.1:0-2087 GCF_002551535.2 Neisseria sp. N95_16 | reverse complement strand
ATGTAAAGCCCCTTAACTTAGCCAGTGAAGGGGCTTTAATCATGTTTATTTTTTATACCGTCAATCCCGAACCCGAACTTCAACCCAAATCATTCATCGTCCGCGTATTTAAAGAACAAGACGATGAATCATGCTGCGTTAAAACGGTTTCGTTTCCTATCTGCAATCCATCTATGTCACAAAAGACAAAAAACGAAGCAGCCGAATTTGGCTGTCTGTATGTCAAGCAACTGATGGATAAGGAATTGAGCTATGACGGATACAGGAATTAAAGCCGTGGCGGGGCTAGGCAACAGGCGCGCTTGCGCGCCGTTGGCGGACAACGCCGAAGGCTGCCCCCCTAGGCTAATAGGGGGGGAGCAAAATAAAACCCCTAATCCGCAGGGTGCTGACCAAACCAAAAACCAAGCCGTTGAATTCCAGTATTTCAGTCATTTTGTATCAGACGGCAAAGGCAGATTAATCGAAATACCCTTAAGACGTGGTAGAGATGATGGCGCATTTATTGACCAAATCACGTTCACGATACATGAAGATTCATTGCCCAAAGTGACAGGTAAAGGATTGGTATCAGATACAGAATACATAGTCCAATACAGCGAGCTACTCCAAGAAATACTGGGCTTCGGCATTACTCAAAAACTGCCCTTTAAAGGAAAGTTTTTTTATAAAAGCTGCTACCAATTAGGACCGGATAATGTTGAATACGGAAAAGTTCATTACGGTGGTCAACGCGATACGATTTTAGTTGAATTAAACGGCACCGGCTGCATGGCTGCTTTACCCGGCTGGGAAAACCGATTGTATGAATTTTTAAGCAAGTGTATCCGCCCAAAAATTACCCGTGTTGATGTCGCACACGATTTTTTCAACGGCGAATACACGCCCGACCAAGCCATGCTAGACCATGATAACGGTCATTACGATGTCCACAATATGCGCCCGAAAAGCGAATGCCGTGGCACCGCATGGCGTAATGAAGATGGAAGCGGAAAAACGTTCTACATCGGCAAACGCGGAAATTCCAAGTTTACCCGTGTATACGAAAAAGGCCGGCAGTTTGGCGATGTTGATAGCCCTTGGGTGCGGTTTGAAACCGAATTCAGGGCGGGCGATATAGAAATACCGCTGGATATGCTGCTTTATTCCGGTTCATATCTTGGTGGCGCATACCCGATTTGCAAGGTTATTTTTAAAACCGAATCAAAGCGCATGAATGCAAAAGAAGAAACGGTCAATCTGACGTTTGAACACAAGCTTTTTTATGCAAGAAACCAAGTCGGCAAGCTCGTAAGTTTCCTGCGCGGTATCGGTTGGGAAGATGGAAAAATCGTTGACGAATTGCTTAAAGGCGTTGAAGGCTATCCGAAAGGTTTGCAGCCTGAACAATACGATTGCAGAGACCAAACGCAAAGAATCCAGTATATCCATGAAGAACAGCAAGCCATTGAAGCACTCAAGCTTGAAACTCTGCTTGATGATTGGGGTGAAGAAAAACAAACCGCTTTCCCCCAAGACACCGAATTGCAACACATTAGGGATATTGAAATAGAAGAACGTCAAATATCCAATTTCATGAACAGAAACTAAGGAAACCCGAAAATGTTTAGTCAAAATCAAGTAACCACTTACGAAGCAACCCTGTTGGGCGCAAAACAATTCAAAGGCGAAATCGATGGTAACAAAATCGATTCCTGTACGGTGTTAGTAGCCAGCCCGATGCCGTCTAACGGCAACGCCGTAGGCTTTACCGCTGCCAGCATGAAATTTGGCGAAAGCCACAATTTCAAACGCTTGGAAAATCTCAAATTTCCTTGCGCTGTTGAAGTGACTGTCGCCATGGAAAGCACCGGCAAAGGTCTCGTTCCAAGGCTCTTGGATTTCCAAGTAAAAGGCGCAACGCCTAAAGCCTAAGAAAGGCTGAATCATGAGCAAATACCAACAGAAATTTATCGTTCAGGAATTAGAAAATCACGAATTTATCTATCCTGATCCTTTCGGCGATATAGGTTTTACACCAAACATCAAATCAGCCGGTCAATACGATAGCTACGAAGACGCATTTAATGCAGCTTTAGAAGAAATCG
>NZ_PDBT02000136.1:0-2093 GCF_002551535.2 Neisseria sp. N95_16 | reverse complement strand
AGAGCGCGAACAGATTCTGGCATACAGCAAACTGGTTGCCGGTACGGTAAGCGGTGTGGCGGGCGGCGATGTGAATGCGGCGGCGAATGCGGCAGCTGTGGCGGTGGAGAAGAATTCTTTGTATCCTAAATGCGTAGGAGCAAAGTGTGATAAATTTCAAAAGGAGCAGCAAGAATGGATACGTAAAAATCCCGAAGAATATCGGGAAGTTTTGATGTTTCAGACAGGGTTTATTCCGGTTATCGGTGATATACAGAGTTTTGTAGAAGCACAGACCGCCGCTGATTACCTGTTTGCTTTGCTGGGTATAGTTCCGGGGATCGGTGAGGCGAGACAGGCCTATAAAACAGCGGAAGCGGCGAAAGATTTGCAAGGTATGAAAAAAGCCTTGGACAATGCCGCAACCGTTGCCACGGCACGCGGTTATGTCAACAAAACCAAAATCAAAGTCGGTCAAACTGAATTAAAGGTTACTTCGGCAACCGACAAACAACTGCTAAAAACCATCCGCGAAGGCAGGGACACGACAGGTAAAGCAACCGAGAAGTTATTTGACTCTTTAGCTGAACAAAACGGTTTCAAAGTGCTTTCGGGCGGCAAATACGGCGGCAATAAAGGTTTTGACCATGTGTGGCAGGCTGCCGATGGCAGCGTGGTGGTCTTGGTTGAAAGTAAACAGATCAGGAACGGTACGGTGCAGCTCAATCCGAATGGTGCTGGTGGGTATACGCAGATGAGTGAGGCATGGGTTAATCAAGTTCTGAACGAGCTGCCAAAAAATAATTCTACCATTCAGATAATTCGAGACGCAGAGAAAAATGGTAAATTAAAAACTGCCGTAGCCGGTGTTGACCGTCAAACAGGTAAGGCAGTCATTCTTCCTGTTGAAGTTCCTTCTAAAACCAATATCAGGAGATAACAATGACAGCTAATATGATGACCACGAAAAAGTGGCATACCTATATAACAAATGTAATCGAAAGTTATGTAGAAGGATTTGAAGAAGAATGTAAGAATGGGTTGTCATACATAAACGAAAGAAAAGGTGTCCCATTTGCTGCTATGAATCATATATTCAGTGATATTTATGCTAAAACTTCACATACTTATCTATTTGAACACAACCTTAAAAAATTCAAGCAATATGCTTATATTGGAGGAAAGTTAGGAATTTTAAGAAGTGTAGATGCTAAATATCCTGAACCCTTCTTCTTCCCCTGCGATATGCTCAATATACAGAATCCGATGTTCCTGATGCTGATGAGCGACAGCCCGCAGCTACGTGAATTTCTGGTTCGCAATATCGACAATATCGCCAACGATACAGAAGCCTTCACAGACCGCTACGACCTCAACCGCCACATGATTTACAACACGCTGCTGATGGTGGAAGGTACGCAGCTTGAGCGGTTGAAACAGCGCAGCGAGAAAGTATTGGCCTACCCCGCCCCCAGCAAATGGCTGCAAAAGCGATTGTACGATTACCGTTTCTTTCTCGCTTTCGCCGAACAGGATGCAGAGGCGATGAAAGCCGCCTTAGCACCGCTGTTTGATAAAAAAACCGCGCGTATGGCTGCCAAGGAAACGTTGAGCTATTTCGATTTCTACCTCCAGCCGCAAATCGTTACCTACGCCAAAATCGCCTCCATGCACGGTTTCGATTTGGGTATAGACCACGAAATCGCTCCAAAGGATTTAATTGTTTACGCTCCTCTGCCGCCGGATGACTATCAAGACATCTTCGACTTTATGAAGCGGTATGATTTGTCGTATCCCTATGAATATCTGCAAGATTGGGTAGATTACTATACCTTCAAAACCGATAAGCTGGTCTTTGGTAACGCAACTCGGGAGCCTGCGTAGGTACGGTTAGCCGCCATAAGCGGCGTAACCGTACGCAACCCCTCAACAGCCGCTCCCGTCTCCCTGATCAACAACAAAGGCAACGTCGGCAAAACCCTGAAAGAACTGGGCAGAAGCCGCACGGTGCAAAACCTGGTTGCAGCCGCTGCCACCGCAGGCGTATCCAACAAAATCGGTGCGTCTGCTTTAGCCAATGTCAGCGATACGCAGTGGGTCAACAACATGACCGT
>NZ_PDBT02000135.1:0-2138 GCF_002551535.2 Neisseria sp. N95_16 | reverse complement strand
GCCGTGATGACGGGTATAGCGGCCTTTTTGTTGTTCGAGATAATCGGCAATGGGCTGCCAGTCGATAATGAGCTGAATTTTGAGCAAGGGAAAGCGGTCGGGGTCTTTACCAACGATAGTTTCGACGGTTTGTTTGAAGAAGCTGCTCATGAAGAAAATCCTCTAAATTCGGCTTAAAGGGAATTTAGAGGATTTTAGGGTGTCTGGGAAGTATTATGTCGCTTGGTAACTATAGTTACTTTACATGGGATTTAAGAGGGGTTTTGCAAAGGTCTCAGTCTGAATATTTACAACAAAACAGCTTTGCCTTTTATTCAAATCCACCAATCATCAACGGCTTTTGCCGCATTATCCCGACACGTTTACAAAATATTCATTAAAATGGATAATGAAACATTCCTCAATCAAACTTCAACGCCCTAAGCGGCTTCATCCTTTTCATATCGGCCTAGGCTCTGTCGCCCAATATGCCGATTAGCTTCACCGTGATGAATGATGGCAGCGGCGCAAACATGTTTGACCGACCAAGATTTCATCAGGAAACGATTATGTCCGATTTACCCTTAGGCGATTGGCTGCTGTTGGCGCTGCTGTGCGTGCCCGTGGTGGCTACCTTGCTGTCGCTGCTGAAATCCGACCACTGGGTGATGCGGATATTCGATTTCCCGCGCCTGCAAATCGCCGCCTTGAGCGTGTTGTGTATGCTGCTCAATTATTGGCTGGAACAAAGCAGCAACGCCATTTTCGACTTTATGGAAGTGGTGAACTTTGCCTGCGCCGTGTGGCAGTTTTGGCAAATCAGTGCCTACACTCGCTTGAGAAAAAAGCAGGTGAAGGGTTACCAGAGCGAGGACAACAACCGCACCGTCAGCATTCTGGCCAGCAATGTACTCACCACCAACCGCCAAGCCGATAAATTGCTGTCGCTTATTCGCCAATACCGCCCCGATGTGGTACTCACTTTAGAAAGCGACCAATGGTGGGAAAACGCGCTGGCCGAATTGGAAACCGACCACCCTTATACCGTCAAAGTGCCGCTCGACAATCTTTACGGCATGCATCTATACAGCCGCCTGCCGCTACATGACGCAGAAGTGAAATACCGTGTGCGCGATGACATTCCGTCGATTACCGCCAAAGTTGAGCTGCCCAGCGGCGAGCTGATCCGCATTTACTGCCTGCATCCGATGCCGCCAAGCCCGACCGAAAGTGAAACCTCAACCGAACGCGACGGCGAGCTTTTGCTGGTGGGCAAAGAAATCACCGCCTCTGATGAAAGCTGCATGGTGTTTGGTGATTTGAACGATGTCGCTTGGTCAGACACATCGCGCCTGTTCCAACGCATCAGCGGCCTGCTCGATCCGCGTATCGGCCGTGGTTTGTACAACACCTTTCATGCCGATTGGAAACTGCTGCGCTGGCCGCTCGACCATATTTTCCACAGCAACGATTTCTTGGTGGCCGATTTGAAAGTGTTGCCACACATCGGCTCCGACCATTTTCCGATTTACGGCAAATTCCAATACCACCCGCCGGCAGAACACGTCCACGAAACGCCAGAATCCGACCACGGCGACAAACAGGAAGCGGCAGAAAAAATCGATGCGGCGATGGAATTGCAGAATGAATAATGTGAGACCTTTACAAAATATCTTTAAAACCCAGCACACATAAACCGACGTCATTCCCGTGCAGACGGGAATCCATTTTTGAGCATAGCAAATTACTGAATAAATAGGTTTCTTAGAAGCTGAAATGGATTCCCGCCTGCGTGGGAATGACGGCTTTGGTGGTTTTTATGGGTAGCTTATAAGGTTTTGCAAACGTCTCAATGTTTAAGCCAAAGGCCGTCTGAAAGAATATTCTTTTCAGACGGCCTTACATTCGCCTAACAAGTGCAATTTCCAATAACAGAAAAGGCCAGTATGCGGTAGTATACTGCCTTTCCTGACAAGAAAGATTGCAATATGGCCTACACACAACTGACCTCACACCAAAGATACTACATTTCCAGACATTACCGCAACCTACCCCTAAACCAAATCGCACAGAACATCGGTTGTCATCCCGCCACCGTCAGTCGGGAAATCAGACGGCATTCCGTCAACGGAACCTACTGTTACCGAAAAGCACAACAG
>NZ_PDBT02000134.1:0-2146 GCF_002551535.2 Neisseria sp. N95_16 | reverse complement strand
CTGTTGTGCTTTTCGGTAACAGTAGGTTCCGTTGACGGAATGCCGTCTGATTTCCCGACTGACGGTGGCGGGATGACAACCGATGTTCTGTGCGATTTGGTTTAGGGGTAGGTTGCGGTAATGTCTGGAAATGTAGTATCTTTGGTGTGAGGTCAGTTGTGTGTAGGCCATATTGCAATCTTTCTTGTCAGGAAAGGCAGTATACTACCGCATACTGGCCTTTTCTGTTATTGGAAATTGCACTTGTTAGGCGAATGTAAGGGCCTTTTTACATCGGATACCTTGCCTAACTTGGGTAAATTGTTCACAATCAGGCCGTCTGAAAAATAATATATTCCTCATCAACTTATGGCTCACTTTTTTATCCACCGCCCCGTGTTTGCATGGGTGTTGTCGATTTTCATCACGCTGGCCGGTGCGCTGTCGATTTTTGCGTTGCCGCTGGAGCAGTATCCTGATATTGCACCGCCGCAGGTTTCTGTGGTGGCGCGTTATACCGGTGCGTCGGCGGAGACGGTCAATGATTCCGTGTCGCAGGTGATCGAGCAGCAGCTGACCGGTTTGGATGGCTTGATGTACATGACTTCGACTGCCGATTCGTCCGGCCAGTCGCGCACAACCATTACTTTCGAGCCGGGTACCGACATCGATGTGGCGCAGGTTCAGGTGCAAAATGCCTTGCAACAGGTGATGTCGCGTCTGCCCGAAGCGGTGCGCAGCCGCGGCGTGTCGGTGACGCGCGGCGGGCAGGATAATTTGGTGTCGTGGATGTTTTATACCGATCAGCCGAACGTGCCGCGCGTGGCGATTACCGATTATTTGGCGAGCAATGTGGTGGACGTGTTGGGGCGTATCGACGGTGTGGCCGAAGTGCAGCTTTACGGCAGCAGCTACGCCATGCGTATTTGGCTGGATCCGAATAAATTGGAACAGTTCCAGCTGATGCCCTCGGACGTGCGCGCGGCTTTGGAAAGCCAGAATACGCAGGTTTCGGCGGGGCAGTTGGGGCAACTGCCTTCGGTTGACGGGCAAATGCTGAATGCGCCGATTCAGGCACGCAGCAAGCTGCAAACGGTGGAGCAATTTGAAAACGTGGTGCTGAAAAGCACGCCGAGCGGCGCGGTGGTGACGATTAAAGACGTGGCGCGGGTGGAATTGGGCGCGGAAAGTGCCGATGTGCAAACGCGGTTCAACGGCAAAAACGGCGGCGCGTTGGGCATTGTGCTTTCAGACGGCGCCAATGCCTTGGATACGGCTGCTGCGGTGGAAGCCAAAATCCGCGAGCTGGAGCCGGATTTCCCTTACGGCATGAAAGCGCAAACCAGCCAAGACAGCGTACCGTTTGTGAAAGCTTCGCTGAAAGAAGTGATGAAAACGCTGATTGAAGCGATTGTGTTGGTGGTGCTGGTGATGTTTGTGTTCCTGCAAAGCTGGCGCGCCACGCTGATTCCGGCTATTGCCGTGCCGGTGGTGCTGATGGGCACGCTGGGCATTTTAGCGGCCTTGGGCTATTCGATTAACATGCTGACCATGTTTGCGCTGGTGTTGGCCATCGGCTTGCTGGTGGACGATGCCATCGTGGTGGTAGAAAACGTCGAGCGCGTGATGCACGACGAAGGTTTGGACGCGAAAACCGCCACTGAAAAATCGATGAAAGAGATTTCTTCCGCGCTGGTGGGTGTGGGCATGGTGTTGTCGGCGGTGTTTGTGCCGATGGCGTTTTTCCCCGGCACCACGGGCGTGATTTACCGCCAATTTGCCGTGACATTGATTGCGGCGATGGGCTTTTCCGTGTTGGTGGCATTGACGCTTTCACCGGCCATGTGCGCCCAATTTCTGAAGCCCAAAGCGCACGACAAACCGAGCGGCGGCCTGTTCAGACGGCCTTACATTCGCCTAACAAGTGCAATTTCCAATAACAGAAAAGGCCAGTATGCGGTAGTATACTGCCTTTCCTGACAAGAAAGATTGCAATATGGCCTACACACAACTGACCTCACACCAAAGATACTACATTTCCAGACATTACCGCAACCTACCCCTAAACCAAATCGCACAGAACATCGGTTGTCATCCCGCCACCGTCAGTCGGGAAATCAGACGGCATTCCGTCAACGGAACCTACTGTTACCGAAAAGCACAACAG
>NZ_PDBT02000133.1:0-2240 GCF_002551535.2 Neisseria sp. N95_16 | reverse complement strand
TTGGGTAAGCGGATTAAATGGTTGATCTTACCTTTGCATGAGAGTGAGACAGACCGGCATCTCATCGGATTATCTGGTTGATGCTTCACCTACTGCTGGTGCATGTTTCCTTCGCTAATTCCAGCAAGAACCCCACACGCCTCAACTTCCCGGTCATCGTTGCAACTCGCTCTCAGTGAAACGAGTTGTTTCTCAAGCGCTTGCAGAGCGGTTATCTGCGACCGCACATGAGAGATGTGATCATCGAGCAAGGTGTTGACGGCGGTACAAGGCTGATGAGGGTCGTCCTGATAGCTCTGTAGTTCGTGAATCTCAGCCAGTGACAGGCCTAGGATTCTGCAGCGACGAATGAAGGCCAGCCCCTCACCATGCTTCTCGGTATAGACACGGTAACCGTTGTCCTGCCGATCAGGCGGCGGCAACAAGCCCTGCTGTTCATAGAAGCGGATCGTCTGTGTTTCGACCCCTACCAACTGTGCCAACTGACCAATGCGCATCAGCCTCCTCCCCAACGGATTCTTTACTCTATTGACCTTATAGTAGCTTTATAGTTTAAAATGGTACCACAACATTGTTCAAGTGGAGTCATATCATGAGTAAAAACTGCGGAGGCACCTGTGGCGACCATGCAAAGCCTGCGGCGGATACCGATATACAGGCCTCCTCCGAGGGGCCAGGGAGATGGGTCAGTGTTTATGCCGTGCCGAAGATGGACTGTCCATCAGAAGAACGAATGATTCGCCTGGCCCTGAACGGCGTTGAGGAGATTCGGGCGCTGTCCTTCGACTTGTCGAACCGCCGGCTGAAGGTCGTGCATGACGGCGAGGCTGAGCCCATTACCGCGAAACTGAAGACCTTGGGGCTAGGCGCCTCGCTTCAGGAAACCGTCGCTGCAAATCCGGAGACCATCAAGGCCGCCGAGTTTTCGGCAGCTTCTGCTAAGCAAGAATCCGGGACCCTGCGCTGGTTGCTCGGCATCAATGCACTTCTGTTCGTGGTGGAAATGACTGCCGGTCTGATCGCCCGGTCCACCGGCCTGATTGGAGAATCCCTGGACAATTTTGCCGATGCGGCGGTGTACGGGCTTACCCTTTATGCGGTTGGACATAGCGTGAAAGTGCAGGTACGTGCCGCGCATCTTGCTGGTGTACTGCAACTGATCTTGGCTGTGGGCGTGCTCGTAGAGGTGGTGAGACGCTTTGTATTCGGTAGTGAGCCTGAATCGCTGGTGATGATGGCTATCGCATTCGTCGCATTGATTGCCAATACCAGTTGTCTGCTGCTCATATCCAAACATCGGGAAGGCGGGGCGCACATGAAGGTAAGCTGGATATTCTCGGCCAACGACGTGGTGATCAACCTGGGGGTCATCACCGCCGGCGCTCTGGTCGCGTGGACCGGGTCCAATTATCCGGATCTGATTATCGGCACCATCGCGGGGGTAATTGTACTTAACGGTGCCAGACGCATTCTGGCACTCAAGGATTAAGCAATGTCCATTTTTGGCAAACATCTGTCACCGTACGCTCTGTTGTCCATATCGGGCCTGCTGGCAGCGTCTGATCAGGCCGTAAAATGGCTGGTGCAACAATCAATGGCATATGGCGAGTCTATTTCAGTGACCTCATTCTTTAACTGGGTACACGTATGGAATACCGGTGCCGCATTCAGTCTTTTTGCGAATGGTGGAGGCTGGCAGCGCTACTTTTTTATCGGAATCGCGGTAGTGGTCTCGATTTTTCTGATCAAGCTGATCCTTGAAAATCGTCATAAAGGAGAAGCCATCGCTTACAGTCTTATCCTCGGTGGCGCCATGGGTAACCTGATTGACCGGGTCTTTCGCGGCTATGTTGTGGATTCCTTTGATTTCTATTGGCGAGACTGGCATTGGCCGGCCTTCAACCTGGCTGATATTGCAATTGTCCTCGGTGCCTTACTTTTCGTTTCCAGCAGCTTGTTGGGTAAAAAAGCAAACACCAATGCCGAGTCGGATGGATCTGACTGACACCTACGCCTATACAACACCATGACCGAACTTCCCGACAACATCCTTCACCTGCCGCAATACCAAGTACTGGGCTGCAAATCAACCGACGACGAAATGCACTTCCAGGTGGACGTGCCCGATCTCATCGCCTGCGAGGGATGCGGCATGCAGGGTGAGTTCGTACGGTTCGGCAAGCGTGACGTTCTCTATCGTGATCTGCTCATCCACGGCAAACGGGTCACTCTCTGGGTGG
>NZ_PDBT02000132.1:0-2250 GCF_002551535.2 Neisseria sp. N95_16 | reverse complement strand
CCGCCGACCGAGAAAGACATTGGACTATGAGACACCGGGTGATCTGTTTTCAGCAGCCCTTGCCAATGGCATTTGAGCGTTGCACTTGAAATGCGAATGTAAGGGCCTTAAAAATAGATTGTTTATATTTAGCGGCTCACGCCAGCAGTAACGATGTATTTCATTTCCAGATAATCATCCATGCCGTATTTCGAGCCTTCGCGGCCGATGCCCGATTGTTTGATGCCGCCAAACGGCGCAGCTACGTTAGATAAACCGCCGGTATTCACTGCGACCATGCCGTATTCCAAGGCTTCTTGGGTGTGAGTGATACGGCCGATGTCGCGACTGTAGAGATAGGCGGCCAAGCCGAATTCGGTGTCGTTGGCGAATTTGATCGCTTCTTCATCGTGGCTGAAACGGAACACCGGCGCGAGCGGGCCGAAGATTTCTTCTTTGGCAAACTTCATGTCCTGCGTGGCATCGCGCAATACGGCAGGCTGCATAAACAGGCCGTCTGAACCGCCGCCCCACAATAATTTACCGCCTTTTTGCTGTGCATCATCGATGAATTCTTTGACTTTTTTCACCGCTTCTTCATCAATCAGCGGGCCGATGTCGGTACCGTCTTCCCAGCCGTTGCCGACGGTGAGTTTTTGCACGGCGACGGTGAATTTTTCGACAAATTCTTCATACACGCCGTCTTGCACATAAAAGCGGTTGGCGCAGACGCAGGTTTGTCCGGCATTGCGGAATTTGCTCGCCACTGCGCCTTTGACCGCTTCGTCGATGTCGGCATCGTCCAACACGATAAACGGCGCGTTGCCGCCCAATTCCAACGAGATTTTTTTCACGCTGTCGGCGCATTGTGCCATCAGTTTGCGGCCGATTTCAGTCGAGCCGGTAAAGCTGAATTTGCGCACGCGTGTGTCTTGCGTCAACACGCCGCCGATGTCGCGCGATGAGCCGGTAATGATGTTCAACACGCCTTTCGGAATACCTGCGCGTTCGGCCAATTCAATAATCGCTAACGCAGAAAGCGGCGTTTTGGACGCAGGGCGGATAACAAACGTGCAACCTGCTGCCAGCGCCGGGGCAACTTTGCGCGTAATCATGGCGTTGGGGAAATTCCAAGGCGTAATCGCGGCGCACACGCCGACCGGTTGGCGGATGACCTGCACGCGTTGGTCGGCGGATACCGCCGGAATGGTGTCGCCATAAACGCGTTTGGCTTCTTCGGCAAACCACTCGATATACGACGCGCCGTAAGCGATTTCGCCTTTCGCTTCGGCCAAAGGCTTGCCTTGTTCCATGGTCAGAATCATGGCCAAATCGTCTTGGTGTTCCATCATCAAATCAAACCAGCGGCGCAAAATGCGGCTGCGCTCTTGCGCGGTTTGCGCCGACCATTCGGGCAACGCGGCATAGGCGGCATCGACCGCTTCGCGCGCTTCTTGTTCGCCCATGTCGGGCACTTCGCCGACGATTTTCCCATTAGCCGGATTGGTGATGAGTATGGTTTGGCCGCTTTTTGCCGGTAACCATTGGCCGTTGATGTAACACAGGTTTTTCAATAAGTGTGGGTCGTTGAGTTGCATGGGATAGTCCTTTGAAAAGTTTCAGACGGCCTCAAGTGGCAATGGCTTAAAACTACGCTTCCGAATCGGGCTTGTCAATGTTGGCATCTTTGAGAGTCTGTTTAAAAAGTATCAGGCCGTCTGAATATTCAGACGGCCTGATACTTCAATAATTTGATTAATGACGGTGTGGTTGGAAACCTGCCGGTGCTTCTGCGCCTTCGGGTAAGCCAAAGGTTTTGCGCAAAACGGTTTTATAAAACTCAAATGCTTCTTTGGCACCTTGAATGGCTTCTGCTTCTGCTTCTGGTGACAAAGGCAGCGCATTTAAATGCTCGACAAATTCGCGCCAGTGTTTGCCGCGGCCGTCGGGGTGTGGTGCCAGATGGCGTGCGCCGTGTTCGCCGTTGTAATCCAGTTTTTGCGCGTGTTTAAACAGAAAGGCTGCACCTAAGTTAGATCCTTCGGCGCAGTAGAGCCAGCCGATGGCTTTATTGCCAATTTCCTGTGGTAGGGCTTTGTTATAGGTATCAGGTTGCTCCCCCAAATCTTGCAAATCTTGCATCACTGCATCGTGGCGTGCCATATAAGATAGGGGCTTAGGAAGCAAAATCATCAAAAAACCTGATAAGCTCCTAATATGAAACTAAAAAATAAGTATCAAAAGTTCAGCAAAATTTCAGAGCAAAAGTTT
>NZ_PDBT02000131.1:0-2371 GCF_002551535.2 Neisseria sp. N95_16 | reverse complement strand
GTGAAGCCGCACCGCAGTTTGAACGGCGATACGCCGTTTGAGGTCTTGCAGGCTTATTTTTCTCAACCTGTGGTGTAAACAACGCGATGATTTCCTACACAGGGCGCGGGTGTCGTCGGGACTGACGCACGGTTTGGGCGTGTCCGACAGGATTATCGACGGCAGCGTGTTCAAACAGAAGGCGGTAAACCTGGGCGACGCGCTCAATGGCAATCCGGGCATTCATGCCAATCAATACGGCGGCGGTGCGTCTGCGCCGGTGATACGCGGACAGGGCGGCAGACGGATTAAAGTGCTTCACCATCACGGCGAAACCGGCGATATGGCCGATTTTTCGCCCGACCATGCTTTGACGGTAGATACCGTATTGTCCAAACAGGTAGAAATTCTGCGCGGGCCGGTTACGCTGGCGTACAGCTCGGGCAATGTGGCAGGCCTGGTGGATGTTGCCGACAACAAAATTCCCGAAAAAATGCCCGAAGCCGGCGGTGTGGATGGTGAGTTGACGGCACGTTTCGGCAGCGGCAGTTTGGAAAAACTGTATGCTGGACAGGCAGATATAGGTTTGGGCAAACATATAGTGCTGCACACGGAAGGCTTGTGGCGCAAATCGTCCGACTATGCCGTGCCGCATTATCACGATGCCCGAGGCCGTCTGAAAAGACTGCCCGACAGCCGCGCCGACTCGCAAAGCGGCAGCGTCGGGTTGTCTTGGGTGGGAGAAGGCGGTTTTATCGGCGGCGCGTACAGCATCCGCAAAGACCAATACGGACTGCCGGCACACAGCCACCTCTACGACGACTGCCACGCCGACATCATTTGGCAGAAAAGCCTGATTAACAAACGCTATCTGCAACTTTATCCCCACCTGCTGACCGAAGAAGATGTCGATTACGACAATCCCGGCTTGAGCTGCGGTGTTCACGGAGAGGGCGACGGCCATGCGCACACCCACAACGGCAGACCTTGGATAGACCTGAAAAGCAGACGCTACGACATCCGTGCCGAACTGAAACAGCCCCTGCCCGGTTTCGACACCCTGCGACTGAACATCGGCCACACCGACTACCGCCATCAAGAAAAAAGCGGCGATACCGCAGAAAACTTCTTCAACAACCAAACATCCAACATCCGCCTTGAATTGCGCCACCGCCCGACAGGCCGTCTGAAAGGCAGTTGGGGCATACAATACCTGACCCAGAAAAGCAGTGCCTTGTCCGCCGTCCCCGAAAGCCTGCGCCAGCCCATGCTGATCGACAACCAAACCAAACGTTACAGCCTCTTCGGCATCGAACAGCTCGACTGGGACGACTTCCAACTTGAGGCCGGGATGCGGGTAGAAAAGCAAAAAGCCGCCATCCGTTACGATTTGGATTTGATCGAACGGGAAAACTACTTCAACCAACCGCTTCCCGACTTAGGCGCGCACCGCCAAACCGCACGCTCGTTTGCCCTTGCCGGCAACTGGCATTTCGCCCCCGGCCACAAATTCAGCCTGACCGCCTCCCACCAAGAACGCCTGCCGTCCACGCAGGAACTTTACGCACACGGCAAACACGTCGCCACCAACACCTTTGAAGTCGGCAACAAACACCTGCAGAAAGAGCGTTCCAACAACCTCGAGCTGGGATGGGGCTATGAAGGCAGCCGCTGGCAATACAACATCAGCCTCTACCGCAACCGCTTCCAAAACTACATCTACGCCCAAACCCTCAACGACGGCCGCGGCCCCAAATCCATAGAAGACGACAGCGAGATGAAACTCATCCGCTACAACCAGTCGGGTGCAGACTTTTACGGCGCAGAAGGCGAAATCCACTACCAAGCCCATCCCCGTTTGCGCATCGGACTGTCGGGCGACTACGTCAAAGGCCGTCTGAAAAAACTGCCCACACTACCCGGCAGGGAAGACGCATACGGCAAAAGAGGCCACATCGTCCAAGCCGACCAAAATGCCCCACGTGTCCCGGCCGCCAGAGTCGGCGTACATTTCCGGTTCCAACCCACAGAACAATTGAATGCCACACTGGACTACTACCGCCTGTTCACCCAAAATCGAACCGCCCGTTACGAAACCCCCACCCCCGGCCACCACATGCTCAACGCCGCCGTCCATTACCGAAAACCGGCACGACACGGCGAATGGTACGGCTTCATCCGCGCCGACAACCTGCTGAACCAATCCGCTTACGCCCACAGCAGCTTTTTGTCCCACACGCCGCAAATGGGACGCAGCATCAGCATAGGCGCAGGTTGGAAGTTTTAAACGGAACTTACATTCGCCTAACAAGTGCAATTTCCAATAACAGAAAAGGCCAGTATGCGGTAGTATACTGCCTTTCCTGACAAGAAAGATTGCAATATGGCCTAC
>NZ_PDBT02000130.1:0-2396 GCF_002551535.2 Neisseria sp. N95_16 | reverse complement strand
CGGAGTTTAGGTTTAACCACCGGCATGAAGATTTAGGTAAAATATTAATGAAGATGCTTCGAAATAACCCAATTTAATATTTTTGCTTCCTAAGCCCCAAAAATATTGTATTTAACAAATATAGATACTTTGTTTTATAATGGTTAAATTGAAAAATAATCCTTGATTTTCTGAATATTGCACGATAATCAAGCACGTAAATAAATGAAGGCTGATTGCATGACGCGAGGCTTTCTATATGGATGATGAAAATGAACCGGTTTTTGACAATGGGTTTGGTGTCGGTAGCGATGAGTGCTGTATCAGCAGCGGCTTGGGCGCAAACTCATTCTGTGTACTTCAATCAACAAGGCAAGATTACCGCGACGATGTCGTCTGTGGCCTACGTGCGTCAGTATAAAGTCAACGCCGGTTTGGCGCAGGTGCAGGATTTTTATTATCCATCCATGAAAAAATATTCCGAGCCTTATCAAGTGCAAACCAACCAGATTAAGGTGTTTGTACCGGTCTTGGATAATGGAACATTGACCTTATGGCATTTTAATGGTCAGAAAAAAATGGTCGGCAGCTACCGTAATGGCAAGCCCAATGGTGAATGGACCAACTGGTATCCGAATGGCAAAAAATCAGCCGTTATGCCTTATTTGAATGGCTTGAGCAACGGTGTTGGTGCCCGCTATTACCGCAACGGCAATAAAGAAAGCGAAATCCAGTTTAAAAACGATAAAGCCAACGGCTATTGGAAACAATGGTATGCCGATGGTAGCCCGAAAACAGAAATGCGGATGGTGGACGATCAACCGATGGAAATGCTCAGTTGGGATGAATCCGGCAGATTATTGACTGAAATGTCGTTTAGAAATGGCCGCCGCAACGGCATTGTGTTGGATTGGTATGAAGACGGTTCGAAAAAATCAGAAGCCGTGTATCAAAACAACCAATTGGTCAAAAAGACTTTGTGGGATCAAGATGGGTTTGAAATCGAATAAATAAGTAATGTTTATACAACAAGGCCGTCTGAAAGGAAATGCTTTCAGACGGCCTTGTTGTATGTTGAACCTTATTCTTCGCCCAGCAATTGTTCGCGGGTAAGCAGGAGGACGAAGCCGTCACCGCCGCTGGTTTCTAGCCAAGTAAATGGCAGTTCAGGGTAGGCGGCTTCGAGCACATCACGATTATGGCCGATTTCGACCAACAATACACCTTTCGGATTGAGGAACTTAGCGGCTTGCAAAATAATTTCGCGGGTGGCATCCAAGCCGTCTTGGCCGCTGCCGAGTGCCAATTCCGGTTCGTGCAAGTATTCGTCGGGCAGGGTATCAACGGATTCGGCATCGACGTATGGCGGGTTGGAAACGATTAAGTCGTATGTGCCTTCCAAGCCTTCGAATAAGTCGGTGTGAATCAGGCTGATTCGGTCTTCTAAGCCGTATTCTTCGACGTTAATAGCGGCGACTTCGAGTGCGTCCAAGCTTAAATCGACGGCATCGATTTCGGCAGCCGGGTAGTGGTGTGCCATCTGAATCGCCAAACAGGCGCTGCCGGTGCAAAGGTCGAGCGCGCGGTTGACCAATTCGGGGTATTCAATCCAAGCGGTGAGCGAATCGCCTAGTAATTCATAGATGAAAGAACGCGGCACGATGACGCGCTCGTCAACATAAAAGTCAAAATCGCCTTGCCATGCTTGATTGGTCAGGTAGGCAACCGGCAGACGCTCGGTAACGCGGCGTTCGATGAGTGCCAATACTTCTTCTTTTTCGGTTTGTAACAGCTTGGCATCGAGATACGGATCGAGCGTGTCGAGCGGTAAGTTCAGCGTGTGTAAAATCAGATAAGCAGCTTCGTCGTGGGCGTTGTCGGAGCCGTGTCCGAAGAAAAGCTCGGCATCGTTAAAGCGGCTGACGGCAAAGCGCAAAATGTCGCGGATGGTGGTGAGTTCTTTGGCTGCTTGGGTAAACATGATGATTGTCGCCGTAAAGGTTGGAATAGGGGCATTATAGCAGAAAAGGCCGTCTGAAAAGCTGTCGGTTGCCGTGAGAGAAAGGGTGTTTGGCGTATAAAATCATGTGTAGGAAAGGTGATTAAATTGGTTTAAAACGAGCAGGTAAAAGGCCGTCTGAAATATTTCAGACGGCCTTACATTCGCCTAACAAGTGCAATTTCCAATAACAGAAAAGGCCAGTATGCGGTAGTATACTGCCTTTCCTGACAAGAAAGATTGCAATATGGCCTACACACAACTGACCTCACACCAAAGATACTACATTTCCAGACATTACCGCAACCTACCCCTAAACCAAATCGCACAGAACATCGGTTGTCATCCCGCCACCGTCAGTCGGGAAATCAGACGGCATTCCGTCAACGGAACCTACTGTTACCGAAAAGCACAACAG
>NZ_PDBT02000012.1:0-43660 GCF_002551535.2 Neisseria sp. N95_16 | reverse complement strand
GCCGTGATGACGGGTATAGCGGCCTTTTTGTTGTTCGAGATAATCGGCAATGGGCTGCCAGTCGATAATGAGCTGAATTTTGAGCAAGGGAAAGCGGTCAGGGTCTTTACCAACGATAGTTTCGACGGTTTGTTTGAAGAAGCTGCTCATGAAGAAAATCCTCTAAATTCGGCTTAAAGGGAATTTAGAGGATTTTAGGGTGTTTGGGAAGTATTATGTCGCTTGGTAACTATAGTTACTTTACATGGGATTTAAGAGGGGTTTTGCAAAGGTCTCAGGCCGTCTGAAACAATATTGTTTCAGACGGCCTTTTCTTTATTCAATATGATTGCTGCTCAGTCTGACAGCAAACCCAGTTCCGCAAAAAATGTCCGATAAGCCGCCGCTTTCTTTTCCAAAGCCAAGGGATACGCCCGCGAAGACGAAGGCAGACGATACAACCGCAGCGCCCGTTGTGCAAGACACGTTTCCACATGCGCCCCGATTTTCGGCTTTGGTGTTTCAGACGGCATCAAAGACAACAAAGTA
This sequence comes from Neisseria sp. N95_16, assembly GCF_002551535.2. Taxonomy (NCBI): domain Bacteria; kingdom Pseudomonadati; phylum Pseudomonadota; class Betaproteobacteria; order Neisseriales; family Neisseriaceae; genus Neisseria; species Neisseria sp. N95_16. Next base: position 43,132 of record NZ_PDBT02000012.1, on the reverse strand, counting down.
TCCGTCGCCAATTCGCCTGTGGTCATGATGGTATCGCACAAAGGCATCTTTTCCAGTAAAGCCGCCAAATCTACCGGCTCGACTACCTGTAAAAACTTATCCGAAGCATTGCCCTGCAAACGCCGCACTTTATATGCTGTGTCATACACCGCAATGCCCTTCTCTGCCAAAAACGCGCGAATCTCTGTTTCACGGAAACGTTTGTTTTTGCCATCGTTTTCCACAAAATAATCCGCTTCGCCGAAAAACACCAGCCCGAAAATCCGCCACATATCGTTTTGGAAATTCGGATAATAAAAATCCATTTTCCAACGCGCACGCGGCGGCGGGAACGAGCCGAGCATTAAGAGTTTGGCATTAGGTGGCGTGAATGGAGGTAAGGGGTGGGTTTCGATAACAGGCTCAGCCATATTTCGATCTTTTGTTCCAATCAATGATGTTCAAACGTTTCAGACGGCCTCAAGCTCACTTGCTAACCGATTTTTCATAGCCCAACAGTTCAGCAATATCATGCGCCCCCTGCTGCTCCCGAATCTCCCGCACGGCCGTCTGAAAGCGTTCGTACTCCGCCAACGCTTTTGCTTCGGCCTGTTTTTTGCTGATTTTGCCTGCACCTTGCAACACTTCGCGATCATTAAACTGCAAAAACTGATCCAGCTTTTCCGTCCAATCGCGCAAAAACACCTGCTTTTTACGCGCCGCTTGGTCTTCGGCAAAATCCAGCCACATCGTAACAATGCGGTTCAATTCTTTGATTTCCTGCTCATTCAGGTAATTTTTCGCCACCTTCACATCTTTTTGATAAACACGCTGCGGCGTGGCTGTGTGGGTTAAACCCATTTGCGGCAAATCGGCATCGGCTCGTTCGTAAATCAATTCCGCCGCCGTTTTGCCGCTCACGGCAAAATGCAGTTTATTCTGCATTTGCGAAAAAAACAGATTGGTTTCTTTGATACTGGACTGATAATCCGCCGCCAAAGCAAAAATTTCCTGAACACGCAAATACATACGCCGCTCACTCGCACGAATATCGCGTATGCGTTCCAGCAATTCATCAAAATAATCGGGCGCAGCCACCGTGCCGACAGGCGGATTTTTCAGGCGTTCATCGTCAATCGCAAAACCTTTTTGCAGATATTCGCCCAACGTGCGCGTTGCCCATTGGCGGAACTGCGTGCCACGCGTGGAACGGACACGGTAGCCGACGGCGATAATCATGGGCAGGGAATAATGCGCGATTTGGCGACTGACTTCACGTCCGCCTTCGTTTTGAACTATTGAGTAATACTCAATAGTTGCTCTTTCATCCAATTCAGCCTCAGCCAATATCGCTTTGATATGCTTATTGATATTGGAAACGGTCGTTTGATAGAGCTCCGCGATTTCCGCCTGCGTCAGCCACAATTGCCCGCCCAATTCGCGCAAGACAAATTGGGCTTGGCCGTCTGAAGTGGTGTAGAGGATTAAATCGTTTTCTTGCATCAAGCTCCCTTAAATAATTCTGACAAATTTTAAATACTTTGCCTCAAAGCATTAGCAATATGCCACATTAAAACAGGTGGGACAGCATTACCAATTGCCCGATATTGCCGATTATCAGAAACCCCATCAAATTGGAAGTCCTGTGGAAATGATTGAATATTGGCAGCCTCTCGTGGCGTAAAACGGCGATAACGTTCATTTATCATTAAAACAGGGTCTGTACCATTCAAGCTCACTTTTGCTAAATGTGCACTAATCGTATTACAGGGCTGTTCAACATCTTGTACCCGACCTTTATTCATTTTTTCACGCACACGTAGCATACCGGCAACTGCTTTTTCACTAAAAAACCATTTTTCATCAAAATTAGCTTGTTCATCTAGTGCCAATTTAAGAGGAACTTTTTCAGGCAGCATAATTGGAAATTGAAACTTAAAATAATCGTCAAATTCACGAAAGCCCACCATAAAAACACGTTCTCGTTTTTGTGGGATACCATAATCGGACGCATTCAACAATTGATAATGAATGTGATAGCCTGCCTGTTCAAATTCACGCAAAATCATGGGAAAAGCCTGCTTGTTATTGGCAGACAAAAGACCTTTAACATTTTCAGCAATAAAAAAACGTGGTTGTTTTTCTTTTAGCACTTTAACCATTTCAAAGAATAATTTGCCTTTTTCATCTTTGTAGCCTAAACGTGGAGGATTTTGTGCCACAATAGAAAAAGATTGACATGGGAAACCACCCAATAAAATATCATGGTCAGGTAATTCACAAGCAACAATATCACGAACATCTTTCAATTCAGCTTGATGTTCAAAATTATCATTGTAAATTTTAATGGCATACGGGTCGTTATCAGCTGCATACACTATTTCAAAAGGTAATTTTTCATACTCTTGATTTAAATAAGTAAACCCCCCCAAAATACCCTTGTCCATACCACCACAACCACAAAATAAAGACGCTACTTGAAACATGGAACCTCCAATAATGCTTGCCATTCCCCTGCTTGTGGCAAAAATTCAACCATGAAGTTACTGTCTACTTTAATTAAATTATCATGAAATTTTTGGACAGGATTTTGAATGATAAAAATATTTCTTCCATTATCATTAATAACCAAATAATAAACAAAATAGCGGTCACCCAATGTTTCTGCGCTGTCCCATTCATTTGGCGTTAATTTAAATCGGTTACTATTAATCGCTTTTTTAGAACGTGTACTTTTTACTTCAATGTAGCGTTTGTGTTTTTCAATTTCAATGCTTTGTAAATCATAGCCCACTCCTAACGGCGTAGGAATTTTGTTAATTAAATGTTGGCGATTGGATTGGTTTTGTGTACGTAAATATTCGTGTGCCAAAATCAAAGTTTCACCATAATCGCCAAAGATTTTATTGGGTACGGCAGCTTGCCCCTTAATTTTTGAGTAGTATTCTTGAACCAATGCACCGATGTCTTCTTTTTCTGTTTCATTCAAAGATGGTGCAAATTCAACAATATTTTCAAATTGATTAACATAATCAAACCAATCTTTTTCTAATATTGAAATTTGAGCATTTTCAACTTCTGTCAATCCATAAAAGACATCATACTTATCAAAAAAATTTGTATTTTCAATATGTCTGTTAATTAAATCCTGATTTTCATCATTGAGATAGTAATAATACCCCGTACCTTTTGTTTTTAATAAATTGGCTAAAACCATGTAATCTAATATATCACCTGCATAACGATAAACATCGCCTTTTGATGGATAATCACCTTCTTTTCTTTTTAATTGCTCATATTTATGATTGTACTCAATTTTATTTTCTCTATTTTCAATAATTTGTTTAGCAACATCATAAGCTGTTTTGTTGTGTTGAGCTGTAACACGCAAATCAAAATAAGCGCATTGAGTTAATTCTTCCGCAGTCATGCTAAAAGGTTTATCACTCAGCTCTTTGGCAGCTTGAAAAATTTGTAAAATAAATTGACATGGTTGAAACCGAATACCTTTGTTGATTTGCTCAATAATGGCATGGCTTTTATTGTGTCCTGCTGGATATTGAAACGAATATAAAAAATAATTAAAAAACTCATCAAGATATTGGTTTTCAGCCAGCCTTTTTGCCATTTTGCTTGAATATAGCTCTCCTGTATCAGTTTCTTGAATAAAGGCAAATAAGGCTGCAATTTCTGTGCGCCAGTTATTGATAGTTTTAAGTTCAGCCGTTTGATTTTTACCAAAATTTCTCAATACTTCGTTTAACTTTTGGTTAAATTCTTTTTCAGGCTGCCTGTCCAAATCTGAAATGGAATTGGCAACATACAACAAAACTTCTTCTACATTACTTTTAAAACGTGGGCGAACGTGATGTAAACGGAAAAAATATTCATCGGGAATTTGATAAATTTGGCTCATAAAAATTCCTTAATTTGTAAGGCTAGGGCTTTTGCCAGCATAGGGGGAACGGCATTACCCACTTGTTTATACTGGCTTGTTTTTGTTCCTAAAAAAACAAAATCATCTGGAAATGATTGAATACGCGCACTTTCCCTGACTGTGGGTACACGATTGAACTCATAATGGAAATGATGTCTGTGTCCTGTATCAATGGTAAAACTGGGCTTTTGACTATTTAAACGTGTCCAAGCAATATTTACATTTCGGGTCTGGCGTAAATGTTCAGGCAGGCTTTTGTAATTGCCACCATCAGGCACAAGTGCAATGATTTCCTTTGTTTTATCATTATGTTGAGTAATTTGATGATTGAATAAACCAATGGAGTGTTCACGCATTAAATTTTGATACGGACTGCTGCCTGAAAGTGGGTAAGCATCACCATCTATTACTGAATAATCGGGTAAATCTGAAATGGCTTGTCTTGCGGTAACGTATTGTTGAACAGTTGGTGCTGGAAATGGAAATGTCGTACCATTTTTAAATCCCACAAAAAACGCACGTTTGCGATTTTGTGGTACACCAAAATCCGATGCCAGCAAAATTTGGCTATTTACTGTATAGCCCAGTTTTTCAAAATCTTCTGTAATTTGTTTTTTAATTAGACCTTTACCCATTGACATCATATTTGGCACATTTTCCATTAAAAATGCTTTGGGCTGATAAAAACGCACAAAATCCACAAATGCTTTATAAAGCTGATTTCGCTCATCATCAATCATGCGCTTTCCTGCAATAGAGAAACCCTGACAAGGTGGTCCACCAATAATGACATCGACTTTTTTGATATTCGTTTGTTGGCAGATTTGTTCGGGTGTAACCAAAAACAAATCTGCCACAATGCCTTGTGAATTGGAATGCGTATGTGTGTAGGTGCTAATTGCGTCTTGCCAATAGTCTATTCCGAGCTTGACATCAAAACCTGCCTGAATAAACCCCAATGACAAACCACCACAGCCACAAAATAAATCCATAACAGTAGGTTGATATATATTATCCATAACATTAAAGGAAAAAATTTTTTAAATTGAAAAAAGAAAATAAAAGTTTAAATAATTTCAGACCATCTGAAATTTTACCGTTTCAACTTCGCAAACGCATCCGCCATCGCGGTATTGCCGATGGTTTTCTCACGCGGATTGCGTTGATTACCGCTTGTGCGTGCTTTGCCGCTACCCGATAGGTTTTCAGAGTGCGAAGCCTGCCCGTGGTACGGCCTGTCGTTACGTTTGTTGTTTGCGCCCCCATCATCATCCAAGCGCATGGTGAGTGCGATGCGTTTGCGTTTTTCGTCCACTTCCAGCACTTTCACTTTCACCACATCGCCTGCTTTCACCACTTCACGCGGGTCGCTGATGTATTTGTTGGCGAGCGCGGAGATGTGGACGAGGCCGTCTTGGTGTACGCCGATGTCGACGAATGCACCGAAGTTGGCGACGTTGGAAACCACGCCTTCTAAAATCATGCCTACTTGCAAATCTTTGATTTCATTTACGCCCTCGGCAAATGAGGCCGTCTGAAATTGGCCGCGCGGGTCTCGGCCGGGTTTTTCCAGTTCGGCGAGAATGTCGAGCACGGTGGGCAAACCGAATTGTTCGGTGGTGTAAGCGGCTGGTTTGATTTGTTTGATTTTGTCGCGGTTGCCGATTAAATCGCCGGCTTTGATGTGCAAATCATCGAGCATTTTGGCGACAATCGGATAGGCTTCGGGGTGCACGGCGCTGGCATCGAGCGGTTCTTTGCCGCCGTTGATGCGCAAAAAGCCGGCGGCTTGCTCGAAGGTTTTTTCGCCCAAGCGTGGCACTTTCAAGAGTTTTTTGCGGCTGTCGAACGCGCCGTGTTCGTCGCGGTAGGCGACGATGTTTTGCGCAAGCGTTTGGTTCAGGCCGGAAATGCGGGCGAGCAGCGGGGCGGAAGCGGTGTTCACGTCCACGCCCACGGCATTCACGCAGTCTTCCACCACGGCATCGAGCGATTTGGCCAGTTGGCTTTGGTTGACATCATGCTGGTATTGGCCGACGCCGATGGATTTCGGGTCGATTTTCACCAATTCGGCCAGCGGGTCTTGCAGGCGGCGGGCGATGGAGACGGCGCCGCGCAGGCTCACATCCAATTCGGGGAACTCGCGCGCGGCCAATTCGCTGGCGGAATAGATGGACGCGCCGGCTTCGGAGACGACAATTTTATGCAAACCCATTTCCGGCATGGCTTTTATCAATTCGCCCGCCAGCTTGTCGGTTTCGCGGCTGGCGGTGCCGTTGCCGATGGCAATCAGCTTCACGCCGTGTTTTTTAATCAAACCGGCAAGCGTAGCCAACATATTGTTTTCTTGGTGTAAATATACAATCACGGTGTCCAACAGCTTGCCCGTGTCGCTCACGACTGCGCATTTCACGCCGTTGCGGTAGCCGGGGTCGAGGCCGAGCGTGGTCAGACGGCCAGCTGGGGCGGCGAGCAGCAAGTCTTTGAGATTGCGGGCGAAAACGGTAATCGCATCGCTGTCGGCGTTTTCTTTCAGACGGCCTAAGGCTTCCAATTCGAGCGACAGGAAGATTTTGGCGCGCCATGTCAGGCGCACGGTGTCGCGCAGCCATTTGTGGCCGTCTGAAATGTGGAAATGTTGGGCAATTAATGCTTCGTATTCAGAGGCTTGGGTAATCGGTGTGTCATCGGGCTGGTATTTCAGCGCGATGGATAACACGCCTTCGTTGCGGCCACGCAAAACGGCCAGCGCGCGGTGGCTTGGCATGGTGCGTACGGCTTCGCGGTGGTCGAAATAATCTTTGAATTTTTCGCCTTCGTTTTCTTTACCGTCCATCACTTGCGCGTGGATTTCGGCTTCATGCCACAATTTCTCACGCAAACGGCCGATGAGTTCGGCATCTTCCGCGAATTGCTCCATCAAAATCGCGCGTGCGCCGTCGAGTGCGGCTTTGGTGTCGGCGATGTCGTCTTTGACAAACGGCGCGGCGGCGGCTTCCACATCTTGCGGCTGCTCGCTCAACAATACATCGGCCAGCGGCTGCAAACCTTGCTCGCGGGCGATTTGCGCCTTGGTGCGGCGTTTGGGTTTGTAGGGCAGGTATAAATCTTCCAGCGCGGTTTTGTTGTCGCAGGCTTCGATTTGCTCGCGCAGGCCGTCTGAAAGTTTGCCTTGTTCTTCAATGCTTTTTAACACGGTTTCTTTACGCGCTTCGAGTTCGCGCAGGTATTGCAGACGCTCGGCCAGCGTGCGTAATTGCGTGTCGTCCAAGCCGCCGGTGGCTTCTTTGCGGTAACGTGCGATAAACGGCACGGTCGCGCCTTCGTCGAGCATGGCGACGGTGGCGGTGATTTGGGCGGCGGTTGCGGAAAGTTCTTGAGCGAGAATTTGGGTGATGTTCATGGTTGGAAAGTCGGGGCAAAAGGCCGTCTGAAAAAAAGATTGATTATAGCGGATATCAAGCGGCAAGGCCGTCTGAAATCGTTCAGACGGCCTTCTTGGATTCGGGTTTTACCCCATGATGTTTACACGACGATATTCACCAAACGACCCGGCACCACAATCACTTTTTTCGGTGCTTTGCCGTCCATGAATTTCACCGCGCCTTCGCTGGCGAGTGCGGCGGCTTCGATTTGCTCTTTCGGGGCATCGGCTGCCACTGTGATTTTGCCGCGCAGTTTGCCGTTGACCTGAACCATAATCTCGATTTCCGATTTCACCAAAGCGGCTTCATCGACTTGCGGCCAAGCGGCATCCCACAGTTGGGTGTTGTTGAGCTCTGCCCACAAGCTTTCGCAGATGTGCGGCACAATCGGCCACAACAGGCGCACGACGGCTTCGAGCACTTCCTGCGCCACGGCGCGGCCTTGTTCGCTGCCGGTGTCGGTTTTGTCAAACTGGTTGAGCAATTCCATCACGGCGGCGATGGCGGTGTTGAACTGCTGGCGGCGGCCGTAATCGTCGCTGACTTTGGCAATGGTGCTGTGCAGCTTGTGGCGCAATTCTTTCAGCTCTTTGCTCAAGTTTTCTTGATTGCCCGAGAATGCGGCCACGGCATCACCTTGTTTGCGGAAGTCGAACACGGTGCGCCACAGGCGGCGCAAGAAGCGGTGCGCGCCTTCTACGCCGCTGTCGCTCCATTCCAAAGATTGCTCCGGCGGGGCGGCAAACATCATAAACAGGCGGGCGGTGTCGGCGCCGTAGGCTTCAATCAGGGCTTGCGGGTCAACGCCGTTGTTTTTCGATTTCGACATTTTTTCCACGCCGGCGATTTGCACCGGCAGGCCGTCAGTTTTCAGCGTAGCAGAAACAGGGCGGCCTTTTTCGTCGGTTTGCACTTCGACATCGGCCGGATTAATCCACTCTTTGCTGCCGCTGGCGCCTTCGCGGAAATAGGTTTCGCACACGACCATGCCTTGGGTCAGCAAGCGCTCGAATGGTTCGTCAACATTCACTAAGCTCTCGTCGCGCATCAGTTTGGTGAAGAAACGCGCGTACAAAAGATGCAAGATGGCGTGTTCGATGCCGCCGATGTATTGGTCAACCGCGCCCCAGTATTGCGCGGCTTCGGTGCTGACCATGCCGTCTGAAAACTGCGGCGACATGTAGCGGAAGAAATACCAGCTCGATTCCATGAAGGTATCCATGGTGTCGGTTTCGCGTTTGGCCGCACCGCCGCAATGCGGACAGGTGGTTTCGTAGAATTCGGGCATTTTGGCCAAAGGCGAACCCATGCCATCTGGCACGACGTTTTCCGGCAGCACAACCGGCAATCGGTCGGCCGGCACCGGCACATCGCCACAGCTTTCGCAATGCACAATCGGAATCGGACAGCCCCAGTAGCGTTGGCGTGAAATGCCCCAGTCGCGCAGGCGGTATTGGGTTTTCGGTTCGCCCAGTTGCAGGCTTTGCAGTTTCTCGCCGATTTTGTCGAAGGCCGTCTGAAAGCCTAAGCCGTCGAATTCGCCGCTGTTGACCAATACGCCGTTTTCTTTGTCGGCATACCATTCTTGCCATGTCGTATCGTCAAACGCATTGTCGCTCACGGCAATCACTTGTTTAATCGGCAGGCTGTATTTGTTGGCAAACTCAAAATCGCGCTCGTCATGCGCAGGTACGGCCATCACCGCACCGTCGCCGTAGCCCCACAACACATAGTTGGCAATCCACACCTCCAATTCTTCGCCGTTGAGCGGATTGATGACGTAGCGGCCGGTCGGCATGCCGCGTTTTTCCATGGTCGCCATGTCGGCTTCGGCAACCGAGCCGGCTTTGCATTCGGCAATGAATTCTTGCAGTTGCGGCACATCGGCAGCGGCGGCAGTCGCCAGCGGATGCTCGGCGGCCACAGCCACATAAGTCGCACCCATCAAGGTGTCTGGGCGGGTGGTGTAGACTTGCAGATAATCGGCGTAATCGCCTTCCAAACCTTGTTTGCTGTTGTCGGCCACCGGGAAGCGCACGGTCATGCCGCGTGATTTGCCGATCCAGTTGCGCTGCATGGTTTTGACTTGTTCCGGCCAGTGGTCGAGTTTGTCCAAATCGGCCAGCAATTCTTCGGCGTAATCGGTGATTTTGAAGTAATACATCGGGATTTCGCGCTTTTCAATCACCGCGCCCGAACGCCAGCCGCGACCATCAATTACTTGCTCGTTGGCCAATACGGTTTGATCGACCGGATCCCAGTTGACCGTGCCGTTTTTGCGGTAAACAATGCCTTTTTCAAACAATTTGGTAAACAGCCATTGCTCCCAGCGGTAGTATTCCGGCGTGCAGGTGGCCAGTTCGCGATCCCAGTCGATGGCAAAACCCAAGCTTTTGAGCTGGGTTTTCATGTATTCGATGTTGTCATACGTCCATGCGGCAGGGGCGACGTTGTTTTTCATCGCCGCATTTTCCGCCGGCATGCCGAACGCGTCCCAACCCATCGGCTGCATCACGTTGAAACCGTTGAGCAATTTGAAACGGCTCAATACGTCGCCGATGGTGTAGTTGCGCACGTGCCCCATGTGCAGCTTGCCGCTCGGATAGGGGAACATCGACAGGCAATAATATTTCGATTTGGACGTATCTTCCGATACATTGAAAATGCGGGCTTCGTCCCATTTTGCCTGCGCCGCCGGTTCGATGGCGGACGGTTGGTATTGTTCTTGCATGATTCGTCTGCTTTACGCTGAAAAAAGTGAAAAATTAGCATGGGATTATAGCAGTTTACTGGCAGATTGTCGGCAATTTGCGGAACTTGTTTGAATGGGGAATAGATATTATGAATAGGCCGTCTGAAAATTTTCTGGGGAATATTTTCAGATAGTTTTTAGAGTTAGATTATTTTGGTTTTCTGAATCTCAATATGTGCGCTTCATGGCCGCGTGGCCACCTACTTTTAGCTTCGCAGAAACTTCGTTTTCTTTGCTTCGCCAAAGGAAAGTAGGCAAAAGAAAGGCGACCGCGGTTGCAGGTTCGCCCGTAAGGGCGAACTTCCCTCACTATGCAGGATTTTGGCAGCAGGCTCGAACTCGCCGCTTAGGGCGGCTCAAACACCGAGCCTTTTATTCTGCCAAGATCCTGCTTCGTTCGGCTGCGCCCAGCGGATAGGGCAGGTTTCTCTAAAAATAATTATTTCATGAAGAAGGTTATTTGAAAAAATATTCTTTTTTTCAGACGGCCTTTTATTTCGCTTTTTCCCCTTGAGATTCCCGTCACTGCCCATATCTGCACACCAGTTTTAACACCTAATCTATTCCACTACGAACATGAGCAATCAAGACTTTTACGAAACCCTCGGCGTTGCCCGCAGCGCGAGCGAAGACGACATCAAAAAAGCCTACCGTAAATTGGCGATGAAATACCATCCCGACCGCAATCCCGACAATAAAGAAGCGGAAGAGAAATTTAAAGAAATCCAAAAAGCCTACGACACCCTTTCCGACAAAGAAAAACGCACCATGTACGACCAATACGGCCATGCCGCTTTCGAGCAAGGCATGGGCGGCGGCGCAGGTGGTTTTGGCGGCGGATTCGGTGGCGGCTTTGGCGGTGCACAAGGCTTTGACTTCAGCGATATTTTCAGCCAAATGTTCGGCGGTGCCGCAGGTGGCGGCCGTCAGCCAAATTATCAAGGCGCGGATTTGCAGGTTGGCGTAGAAATTACCTTGGAAGAGGCGGCCAAAGGTTTGAAAAAACGCATCAATATTCCGACTTATGAAGAATGCGATGTGTGTCACGGCAGCGGTGCCAAACCGGGCACATCGGCCAGCACCTGTTCGACCTGCCACGGCTCGGGCACGGTACACATCCGCCAAGCCATTTTCCAAATGCAGCAAACCTGCCCGACCTGTCACGGCACAGGTAAAGAAATCAAAGATCCTTGTGTGAAATGCCGTGGCGAAGGCCGCACCAAAACCAGTAAAACCGTTGAAGTCAATATTCCGGCGGGCATCGACGACGGCCAACGCATCCGCTTGAGCGGCGAAGGCGAACCGGGTCAACACGGCGCACCGGCCGGCGATTTGTACGTCAACGTGCATGTTAAAGAACACAAAATCTTCGAGCGCAACGGCTTGGATTTGCATTGTGAACTGCCAATCAGCTTCGCCGTGGCCGCGTTGGGCGGTGATGTGGAAGTGCCGACTTTGGATGGCAAGGTGAAACTCAATATCCCGAAAGAAACCCAAAACGGCCGCCGCATGCGCGTGAAAGGCAAAGGCATTAAATCACTGCGTTCCAGTGCGACCGGCGATTTGTACTGCCATGTGGTGGTGGAAACACCGGTGAACCTGACCGACCGCCAAAAAGAATTGCTGGAAGAATTTGAAAGCATTTCTACCGGACTCGACCGCAGCCAAACCCCGCGCAAAAAATCGTTTTTAGATAAATTGGGCGATTTGTTTGATTGATTGTTGAGTGATAAATGATAAAAGGCCGTCTGAAAAATAGATTTTCAGACGGCCTTTTTATCGATTAAACAAAGTCAGCGCTTACCCCCCAGTCAACGCCATCACCCGAATAATTTTCTTCGGATTTTCCACAAATTCGTGTTTTTCCGGCTTCATCGCAATCGCATCGCGAATGGCTTGGTCGAGCTCGGCATCGCTGCAGTTGTCGCGTAGCAGGTCGCGTAATGGCGCTTTGTCTTCTTGGCCAAGGCAGAGGTGGATGTTGCCGGTGGCTGAGAGGCGCACGCGGTTGCAGGTGGCGCAGAAGTGTTGGCTCATCGGGGTAATCAGGCCGAGGGTGAAGCCGTTGTTTTCGCTTTGCCAGTAGCGCGCGGGGCCGCCGCCGATTTTGCCTTCAAACGGGCTTAAGTCGAATTTTTGGCGCAATTCTTCCAATACCGGTTGCAAGCTGACTTTGGCGTGTGCTTGGCCGGTGGTACCCATCGGCATGGCTTCGATAAGATTCAGGATAAAGCCGTGTTCCATGCAGAAAGCGACCATTTCATCCAAATCCATGTCGTTAACGCCTTTGAGCGGCACCATGTTGATTTTGATGCGTTCGAAGCCGGCTTCTTTGGCAGCTTTGATGCCATCAAGCACTTGCGGCAGACAGTCGCTGCCGGTGATGTTGGTCACGCAGCCGCGTCGCAGGCTGTCGAGGCTGATGTTTAAGCGGCGCACACCGGCTTGGCGTAGGGCGTGGGCGTGCTTTTCGAGCTGGGTGCCGTTGGTGGTGAGTGAAATGTCTTCCACACCGGGCTGGCGGTTGATTTCGGCGGCCAAATCAGCCAAACCTTTGCGCAATAGGGGTTCGCCGCCGGTTAGGCGGAAGCGTTTGGTGCCGAGGCGGGCGAACGCGGCGGCTACGCGGCCGAGTTCTTCAATGGTCAGCCATTCTTTGGGAATGGAAAAACCTTTAAAGCCTTTGGGCAGACAATAAGTGCAGCGCAGGTCGCAGCGGTCGGTCACGGATATCCGTAAGTAGTCGACGGTACGGCCGAATGGGTCGGTCAGCATGATGGATTTCTAGTTATTTCGGTTTAGTTATTTGGTCGTGTTTGGATAAAATTTTATCTTTAAAATTATGGGTTTAATCTTATCGTGTGTTTGGCGAAATGGCAAAACAAAATAACCTTTTACGCTTTAGGCTTTTAATAACGAGCGACATTCGCATCTACTTGCAGCGCCCATTCGTCTATGCCGCCTTGCAGGTTATACAATAGCTCAAAGCCCATGTCGGCCAAATAAAGCGCGGTGTGCAGGCTGCGGATGCCATGGTGGCAATACACCACAATCGGCAGGCCGTCGTCGGGCAATTCGTTGTGGCGCAACGGTATTAGATTCATCGGGATATGAATGGCGTTGGGCAGGGCGCAGATTTCGACTTCATCATCGGTGCGCACGTCGAGCAAATGAAATTGGCGGCCTTCATCTTGCCATTTTTTGAATTCAATCACGGAAAGTTGCGGAATCATCATTATTCGGCCTTTGTTTTTTAAGAGTAAAACAGGCCGTCTGAAAGGAAATGTTTCAGACGGCCTTTCTTGGAGCGGAGCCGATATCAATCATTCGGCAGTCTCTGAATCTAAATATGGTGGCAATCTTTAAAAATCAAAGTCGCCAAAAGGTTGATTGGTTTTATCGTTGAGATGGGCAATGAGGGTATCGAACAACACGCTTTGGCTGAATTCGTTGCCGTTGAGGGTGATGAGCAGGGCGCGTTGCACCGGTTTGTCGCCGACCACAACTACCATGCGGCCGCCGTCTTTCAATTGCGCTTTTAAGGTTTCCGGCACGTCATGCACGCCGCCGCCAACGTAAATCGCATCAAATGGCGCGCCTTCGGTGTGTTCGGCCAAGCCGTCGTTTTGCGCGTAGTAAATGTTTTGATAGCCCAAATCGTCTAAGATGGCTTTGGCGCGGTTTTGCTGCTCAATATCGAGGTCGTCTGAAACCACTTCGCCGGCCAATTCTGCCAGCAATGCGGTGGCATAGCCCGAGCCGGTGCCGATTTCCAATACTTTGTCTTGCTTGCTTAATTCCAAACCCTGTGCCAAGCGTGCCACGACTTTCGGCTCCAGCATCTTGTGGCCGTTGGGCAGCGGCAATTCGGTGTCGGAATACGCCAAACCTTGTTGATTTGCGGCAACGAAACGTTCGCGAGGAATCTCCATCAAGGCATCGAGCACATTAAAATCCAACACGTCCCAAGGGCGGATTTGTTGTTCGACCATATTGAAACGCGCTTTGTCAAAGTCCATGATTGTGCTCCGTGGCGGGTGTTATCGGGAAAGAGCCATTATTATAGAATCGAATTGGCCGCCTTGCCATATTTCAGACGGCCTATTTCGTGGAGTGACGGCTGAGTATGTCGGCTAATGCATTTAAATAGCGGGCATCGGTGTCGTCAAACTGCGCCAGCTTGTCGTCATCCACATCCAGCACGCCATAGCAGCGGCCGTCTGAATCAAACAGCGGCACCACGATTTCCGATTGAGATAAGGATGAGCAGGCGATGTGGTCGGGGTGTTGGTTCACGTCTTCGACCACAATGGTTTCGCCGCGTGCCCAAGCCCGTCCGCACACGCCACGCCCGTAAGGAATCCGCGTGCAGGCCAACGGGCCTTGGAATGGCGCCAACACCAATTCTTGGCGTTCTTGTTCCACCAAATAAAAACCAACCCAAAACCAGCCGAATGCTTCTTTTAAGATGGCGGCGGTGTTGGCCAAGTTGGCAATCAGATTGGTTTCACCGCTGATCACGCTCTCAATCTGCGGCAGCAATTCTTGATAACGCGCGGTTTTGTCGGTGTGGGAAAGATGAAGCGAATGCATGAAAAAAGGCCGTCTGAAAAAAATAAAAACGAATTATAGACCAATTGGCTATCCGGTAGGAAACTAGGCCGTCTGAACAGGAAATATTGCTAATCATGTCGATATGAACTACACTTCGTTACAGTGATTTAATCTGACGGAGCAAGCAACATGCAACACGAAATCGGTATGTGGGATCAAAAATGGGTCATCGGCAACTGGAAAATGAACGGCCGCCTGCAAAACAACAACGCACTCATGCACCGCTTCCGCATCATGCCGACCGCCGAGCGCGTATTAATCGGCTTGGCCGCACCGACCGTGTATCTGTTGCAGCTGCACAACGCCATGCAGATTGTGTTGAACAACCGCATATTAACCTGCGCCCAAGACGTGAGCCGCTTCCCGAATAACGGCGCGTACACCGGCGAAGTATCTGCCGAAATGTTGGCCGACATCGGCACCGACATCGTATTAATCGGCCACTCCGAGCGCAGCTTGTATTTCGGTGAGAAAAACGAAATCCAACGCCGTAAAATGGAAAACGTATTAAACGTCGGCCTGATTCCATTATTATGTGTCGGCGAAAGCTTGGAAGAGCGCGAAGCCGGCCAAGAGCAGGAAGTGATTGCGCATCAATTATCCGTGTTGCAAGGCTTAGACACCAAAAACATCGCTGTCGCCTACGAGCCGGTTTGGGCAATCGGCACCGGCAAAGTCGCTACCGTCGAGCAAATCGCCGACATGCATGCGTTTATCCACAAACAAATCTTGTCTTTGTGTGGCGACGATGTTAAAATCCGAATTCTTTACGGCGGAAGCGTGAAAGCTGAAAACGCAGCAGACATTTTCGCCGTGCCACATGTAGACGGCGCATTAGTCGGCGGCGCATCCTTGTCTTATGACTCGTTTACCGCCATCATCGACGCCGCGCAAGCATCGTAGAGAATTATGGAAGCCTTTAAAACCGTTATTTGGATTGTGAACATCATTTCCGCATTGGCCGTGATTGTGTTGGTATTGCTCCAACACGGTAAAGGTGCGGATGCCGGCGCCACTTTCGGCTCAGGCAGCGGTAGTGCACAAGGCGTATTCGGTTCGGGCGGTAATGCCAACTTCCTGACCCGCTCGACTGCTATTGCAGCCACCGTGTTTTTCGCCACCTGCATGGCGATGGTGTATATCCATTCCAACACCACGCGTCACGGTTTAGACTTTAGCACCGTGCAACAAAGCCAACCGGCGCAAACCGCACCTGCGCCAAGCAACACAAATACCACACCTGCTGCCCCCGCTCCGGCCTCATCCGCGCAGCAGTAAATAGAAAATAAGAATTACCGGCCGACATGGTGGAATTGGTAGACACGCTATCTTGAGGGGGTAGTGATCCTAGATCGTTCGAGTTCAAGTCTCGATGTCGGCACCATCAAAAGGAAAACCGTCTGAAATTCAGGCGGTTTTTTTACGTCTATTGCCGTCTAATGCTATAACCGAAAGGCTTGTAAATAAAGGCTTTGCGCGCGTTTAACATGACTGAAACGCCTGACTTAACCGTCTAATCCCGTCTAATTCAATCCAATGAAATTAACCTAAAAATGTTGGTGCTTTTGTTGGTGTGTGGCAGAATGCCCGAAAAAGCACCAACATTTTCAGTCAAAACCAAAGCAGGGAAACGTTTTTACCAGTTTGCCTACAACATGAAAAAGCACCAACACCATGCCTTTAAACGACCTTCAAATCAAACGCGCCAAGCCAACCGACAAGAAGCAGACACTTTCAGATGGGGGCGGCCTTGCTTTGGTTATCAATCCAATGGCACGCGGCGGCACCAAGTATTTTATTTACAACTACCGTTTCAATGGCAAGCAGCAAACCTTACGGCTTGGCAAATATCCTGATATTTCACTTACCGAAGCACGGGAGCGGCACAGACAGGCACGCAATGACTTGGCAAACGGCATCAATCCCAGCCAAGCCAAGCAACAGGCCAAACAAGCGCGCAAAGCCGCCTTGCTGAATACCTTTGAACACTTGGCGCGGCAATGGCACGCCGAAAACCTACACCGCTGGAAAGAGAACCACGCCGCCCGCATCATGGCCGATATGGAAAAAGACGTTTTCCCGCATATCGGAAACAGGCCGATTGATGAAATCAAAGTAGCAGACGTAAAAGCCGTGATTGAAAAAATACACCAGCGCGGGGCAAGCGCGAGCGCGGAAAAGATACGGCAATGGATAGGCGCGGTATATAACCATGCCGCCAAGCTGGAATTAACCGACCGAAACCCAGCAACACCATTGCGCGGCCATTTTGAGAAAAAAGAAACCGTGCATATGCCTGCCCTACCAAGAGAAGAATTAACCGCCTTTTATCAAAAATTGCTGCAAGCCGATATAGACCATAAAAACCGCATAGCCATGCTGCTTACCATGCTGACATTTGTACGAAGCACCGAATTGCGCGGCGGGCAATGGCATGAAATCGATTTTGAAAATCAGGTGTGGTACATACCGGCGGAACGCATGAAAATGAACCGCCTGCACAGCGTGCCGCTTTCAGATTGGGCAATGGAATTACTGCACGAGCTACACGGCCAAACAGGCCACACGGCCTACTTATTCCCCAGTCGAACCAAAGCAGCAGGCTTTATATCCGATGCCACCCTAACCCGCATCATCGAACGCCTAGGCTACAAAGGCATAGCCACACCACACGGATTTAGAAGCCTTGCCAGCAGCGTATTGAACGAGCAGGGCTATAATCCCGATGCTATCGAGCGGCAGCTTGCCCACGAAGAGAGTAACCGAATCAGAGCAGCCTACAACCGCGCAGACTATATGGCCGAGCGCACCGAAATGATGCAATGGTATAGCGACTTTTTGCGCGGCCACTATCATCAAGCCCTAGTCCTGATTGAAGCAGGGCAAAAGGCCGTCTGAAAACACGCTTTCAGCCATATGCCGCCGCAACACCGACACCAGCCCCGCGCTGGTGTTTTTTACGCCCCAAATAAAAAACCTATACGCGCGAGAAAAATACCTTGTTACGCTTGTTACGTTGTTACGCTTAATAAAAATACATTAAAAATCAATATAGTTATATCGAAACTGTATTTTTCGCAGCTTGTTACGCCCTTGTTGTGGGCTTGTTACGCCCGTAAAGGCCGTCTGAAAACACACCAGCTTAATCGGCTGGTGTTTTTTTATTGCCTTGAGAAAAACACCATACGTGCGCGAGAAAAACAGCGGGAACATTTTTAGTTTTCTCGCTTTGGTTGCTGATTAAATTGCCGGTGTGATGGCTGGATATTTAGAAAATCGACAGCAGGGCGGTAAATTTCATCACAGGGCGCATTTCTTGGCTTGGCAATACCTTTGCATACCTTTTGGGATAAATGCCGTTAAATCGCAAATTTGAGCCATTTACGACAGGGTAGATTTTCAGGCCGTCTTTCATTGGGTGTTTGGCCAAAAGGTAAATTCAACATCATTCAACACCCTCACCGGCACCCGTTTGGCCGTCTGAAAACACAAACACCAGCCGCGCCGCTGGTGTTTTTTTTGCACGTTATACAGCATTTGTATAATTAGCCATGCTATGTATAATTTTGTATAAAACTGAATGCAGCCTGAACAATACAGCCCCGACCGTTTGCAATGCGGCGGGGTTTTTTGTTGCGTATGTTGTACAACGACATGTAATACAGTAGAATGTAGTAACATTAAATCAATATTTAAATACAAGGAGTAATGGAATGAAAACCATGACAAGCCGCGAATTTAACCAACATGTAGGGAGAGCGCAAAGAGAAGCGCAAGCCGCCCCCGTTATCGTAACTAATCGCAGCAAGCCCGTTTTTGTATTTTTAACGTATGCCGATTATCAAAAGCTGGCAGGCAGAAAACAGAGCGCGTTAGACGTTTTATTGTCTTTGGATTGCCCCGATGTATCAGGTATTGATTTTGAAGTACCGGCACGCAGTAGAGCGCAAAGAAAGCCTGTTGATTTGAGCATGGAGGGCTGACGTGTATTTACTGGATACCAACATTATCAGCGAAATGCGGAAAGTGAAAAGTGGCAAAGCCGACCATAACTTGACCGCATGGCTAGCAGAGCAGGATAGCAGCAGTTTCTATACGAGTGCCGTTGTCATGATGGAACTTGAACGCGGCATATTGGGCATGGAGCGCAAAGACCCGCAGCAAGGCCGCGCATTACGGGTATGGTTCGACAGCATGGTTGCCATACTGCTCGCAGGGCGAATATTGCCGATAGACGAAACCACCGCGGCCATTTGCGCCAAGCTGCACATACCTGATCGCAGCCCTGAAAATGATGCTTGGATAGCTGCAACTGCTAAGCAGTATGGCTTGATTTTGATTACACGCAATACTAAAGATTTTGAGCATAGCGGCGTGAAGCTATTAAATCCGTTTGAGGCCGTCTGAAACGTTTACCGCCACACCTAGCCCACGATTAGCGACCAACGGCGAAAACAGGGCATTCCCTAGCCTTGCTGGTGTGGTTTTGATTTTGATGGGGAAAGAGCGCAGGGGAGCGTAGAAATGCCAAAAGTTATTATAGAAATTGATAAAGAAACATTTGACCATTATCAAAAAGTAAAACATCAAATTCAAGAAGCAGAAAAGACCGAAATCACGATAGAAGAATGCATAAAGAGAGTATTGGCAAATCAGCCAAAATTACTGGCTGACTATCATAGCTTAGCTGATATGCTTGTCGAGTGCATTAAAGAAAAAGAAGTGATGGAAAAATCTTTGAAGAATGAAAGCCGAGATAGTTTTATATACGAGCATAGCTATAAACAAGTTTTAAAAGACGTAAAAGGCAAAGCGAAAAACGCAGCAGATAAACGACACGAACCAACGAGAAAACGAAAAGAACAAGCTATTCAGGAATATAAAAATAGTGGACTAAGTAAAAACGAATTTGCCGCTAAATTTGCAGAAAAATATCATGTTGCTGAATCAACCATGCGTAAGAATTGGTTGCAAGGGGTGTGAGTGCTACAAGCAAAGCCCATACCCGATACAAGTAAAACCCATGCCCTGTACAAGCACAGGGCATTTTTTTGCCCCTAACACTTTTGCACAATGCACCTATCGTAAACAACGCGATAGGAATCTATCCAATGCAAACAAATAAACTTATCCGCGCCAAAGAATGCGCCGCCCTGTTTGGCGTTTCCGTTTCCACATGGTGGAACTGGAACAACCCAAAAAGCCGCCACCACCGCGCCGACTTGCCCCGTCCGATTAAAGTAGGGGAAAACAGCACCGCATGGCTGGAAAGTGAAATCAGCGACTATATCGGCAATTTGGCCGCCAACAATCGAGTATAAGGGGAACGCTATGCAACAAAATAAAACCGCCCGAAACACACAGGGCATTTCAGACGGCCTTAACCACGCCCGCCATGATAACCGCTTTTCGCCCACATCACAATGCGGCGAAATCCTAGCCATCTTGCAGAACGGGCAGAGCCTTACCCACTACCAAGCCGCGCAAATGGGTATTATGGCCTTTCCGGCGCGTATCAGCGAATTGCGGGCAGCCGGTTATCCAATCATCTGCACCATGCAGCCACACGTTAACAAGCACGGCAAGACCGTGAAGCATGGCATTTTCACGCTGGCAGCAGAGAAAGGGTAGAGGGGGGGGGTAGTAAAAATCCAAGCGGATTTAGCCCCCGAACCGGTTAGACAGCTTAGATTGTGTGCTAACCGAAAATATTTTTATGCGATTAAGTGTATAATTGGCATTTTCTGCTAATTGTTTTCTGTTTAATCGTGTTTATGGACTGAAAGAAGCATATTGATTTGAATTTTCCGCCAAGTACGCGCGTGCGCGAAGCAGCCTTTTTTATGGACTCTAAAAATTCACAAAAGGCAATACGAATTTTCGGAGCAGTACGCGCGTGCGCGCGCGCGAGAAGGTTGCCCTATATGTTGGAAAATTCAGACGGCTATCCATCAACAAAAAATACCGCTTAATCAGCCTTTTAAATTTTGGCAGGCGTTTACCGCTTGCGAAGCTGAAAGCAATCAGGCAATAATACGGCCATCTGTTCAATAGCAGATTCAGCCGTGAGAAGCTGGTTTAACGTGGCAAGCAGCCGCCCAAATCTTCACAGGATTGAAGCGGATTTTTTACGCTTGCATTTCCCCTTGTATTATCTCTTTCAATGGTAAGCGGGGGCAGAGTAAGGCTATGCCTTGCTGGTTCACGTTACCAGTTTCTCACCCTTTGCCCTTTGCTTGCCGCCCACGACCGTGAGAAGTCTAAGCGGCTTGATTAAGCTAACGTGAAAGAGAGCATTCAAAATGCAGAATCATCAAACACAGGCCGCAAAGCCTATCCGCAGCGCATTCACGCGCCCGATTATTTCTCAAAAAATCCGCAGCTTTGATACGCTGGCCGAAGCTGGCCGCTATATCGACCGTCTGCAACGCTGCAAACTCAATTACCGTTTCAACATCATTCAGACCGGCCGCCGCTGGTGTGTTTGCCGTATCGTTTCGGGCGAGGTGTAACCATGAATCACACCGCCGCTTATCGTGTTTACCGCGACACATGGGATACCGACCAACCGCACACCAGCTACACGGTTGAAATCATGCGCCCCGACAATCAGAGCTGGCAGCGTATTGCCGTTGCTGATACGCGTGAGAGCGCATTACTGGCCGCGCGTTTGTTTTGCAGCCGTTACGGCTGGCAGCTTTCAGACGGCCACACGCCAAACTAAGCCCCGATAACCGCCCTTGCTATTGCCGATATGCGTTACAGCAGGGGGAAACTACACCTTCAATTTGGCGTGTGTTTCAGTAAGTGATTGATTTATATCAGTCATGGCAAAAGCAAAGCACCGCCGGAAAGTGAGCAAATATCATGAAATACGCTATCAGCACCGCATTGGCCGCCGCTGTTGTCATGACCGCCTATGCCTGTAATAAGCCCGCGACCGCTGAACCAATGGCAGCAGAGCAGGCCACCGCATGGGAGCAAGTCTATACCGCCGACCCGATGGCCGCCGTTGTTTATGAGCCGATACCGAAAGGAGCAGCACAATGAGCCGCCTTGATTATCACGAAATCCGACAACGTGCCGCCGGTAACTGGCACGGCATTTTAACCGCGCTTGGTTTGCCGTCTGAAAGCCTAACCAACAAACACCAGCCATGCCCCGCTTGCGGCGGTACCGACCGTTATCGGTTTGACGATAAGGGCGGCAATGGCGGCTTTATCTGCACCCACTACAAAAACGGCGCAGGTGATGGCTTTGATTTGCTGATGCACTATTTCGGCTATTCATTCCATGAAGCAGCGTTAGCCGTTGCCGGTGTTTTGGGCATGATCGATAACGCAGCCCCCGAAACACACGCCACAGCCGCGCCGCGTGTGGCACCGCCCCAGCCCCCTAAAACACCGCCGAAAGACCGCCTGAACAAACTGGCCGCGATATGGGAGCAAGCCGCACCGGTAAGTGATGGCGACCCTGTTAGCGGGTATCTGCAAGGCAGGGGCTTAACCATGGCCGAGCCATACCCCGAAGCATTGCGTTATCACGCCGCCTTGCCGTATTGGGCGGAATGTTCAGACGGCTGGAAAGAAATAGGCCGCTTCCCCGCCATGGTTGCCGCCATTACCGAAGCAGACGGCACACTTGCAGGCTTACACATTACCTACCTGAAACGCTGCTACACCAAACCGCAGGGCGACAGCGGCGGCCATACGCAGAGCTACACCAAACTGAATTTGCACCACCCCGAAACGGGGGCGCAATTACCGGCGAAAAAAATGCAAGTGAGATTTGAGGGCATGAGTTGGTTATCAGGCCATGCCGTGAGACTGTTTCAACCGGTAAACAATGCCCTGATGGTGTGTGAAGGCATAGAAACCGCCTTAGCCGCGCATGAATTAACCGGCTGGCCGGTATCAGCCTGTTTAAGCACCAGCGGCCTGAAATCATTCAAATGGCCGTCTGAATTGCAGGCATTGGGCATTTATGCCGACCATGACCCCGCAGGATTGGAAGCAGCCGACAAGCTGGCACGGCGGGCAATACAGGCAGGCTTAGACGTGTTTACTTGGAAAAGCGACACCCCCAACACCGATGCCCTAGACGAATTGAACGCCATTCAAGCAGCGGAAGCGGCTGGCGGCATCAACGATTGACGGCAAAGAAAAAGCCGCCTGAATGTTCAGACGGCCTTTGCACACAGATAAAGCATTTAACGGAGATTGAATTATGACAGCCACAGCAGAGAAAGACAAGCAGGCCGATACCGGCAGCAAACCCGATTTTATTAAAATGTTTGAAGGTGTGGGCGGCAATGGCGGCGAAAGCTACCAGTTAAAGCCCCGCTATGAAGTAAAAAGCAATGGCGTGCATTACATCGGCATTACCCACGATAAAGACGGCAACGCCCACGAGCAGCCGCCCTTGCTGCTTTCCGACCCGATACACCTTATCGGACGGGGCATAGACGAACAAGGCAGCCATTACCGCATTATCGAATGGCGCGACCGCCTGACCCGCCAAACCAAACAGGCCGCCATACCACAGGCCGATATAGGCAGCAATGCAGGCTGGCGGCAATTACAGCAATACGGCATTACCATCTTAAGCGGCCGCGTGAAGCGTGAGCGTTTATCGGATTATCTGCAAAACCACGGCAGCAACACCCCTTACACCATTACCGACCGCGCAGGCTGGCATGACGGCGTTTACCTGTTGCCCAATGGCGAAGCAATCCACGATGGTAAAGAAGCACCGCGCATTATCTACAATGGCGACACCAGCCAAGCAGCAGCCTACACACCGGCGGGAACGCTGGAAGCATGGCAGCAGCAGATAGCCCGTTATGCAGCCGGTAACAGCCGCCTATGCCTTGCCCTTGGCACCGCCTTAGCCGCGCCGCTGTTGTCGTTATTGGGCGAAGAATCGGGCGGTTTTCATCTGTATGGCGATTCATCGGACGGCAAGACGACCGCCGCGCGTGTGGCCTTGAGCGTATGGGGCAAGCCGTCTGAAAGTATCATGACATGGCAAGGCACGGCCTTAGCATTTAACAACACCGCCGCCGCCCGCAATGACGGCCTATTAGTGTTGGACGAAATCAGCCAAGCCGCGCCCAAAGTGATAGGCAATACCGTGTATAGCCTGATGAATGGCGTAAACAAAGCGCAGGGCGCAAAAGACGGCGGCAACCGAGCCTTGACCCGATGGCGCATATTAATGCTTTCCACCGGCGAAAAGACACCAACCAGCATTCTGAAAGCAGATAACGACTGGAACGCAGGGCAGGCGACCCGTTTGCCCAATATCCGAGCCGCTGCACAATACGGCATTTATGACACGCTGCACGGCTTTTCAGACGGCGCGTTATTGTCGGAACATCTCAAAGAAACCGCCGAGCAGCACCACGGCGAAGCAGGCCGCGCGTTTATCCGCCTAATCGACCCAAACACACCGGCCGCCGCGCAAGAGCGCATGGCAGCCTTTTTAGCCAGCCTGCCCGACTTGAGCGGCCAAGTCCGCCGCGTGGCACGCCGTTTCGCCCTATGCGCCGCCGCAATCGAATTAGCCGCCCCCATTACAGGTTTACCCACAGGCGTGGGCATGGCAGGCATCAAACAATGCTTTGATGAATGGCTGGCCAAACATGGCAGCGGCAAATACGAAGACCAGCAAATCATCAAACAGGCCGCCGATTTTTTAGCCCAATACGCCCACAGCATCCGCTTTGCCGATTGGCCGCTACCAACGGGCAGCAAAACAGGCGACAACGCCGCAGGCTACATTGCCCGCAATGCAGCAGGCGAAACCGAATATCTGATTATCCCCGCCGTATTTGAGCGCGAAATATGCGGCACATACGAGCCTGCCAAAGCCTGCATTGTCTTGCACGGCATAGGCTGGTTAAACAAGCCCAAATCAGGCGGCTGGAAAGTGCAGAAAACACAGGGCAGCGGCCGCCCGCGCTTTTACAGTCTCAACAGTGCCACCCCGCCCGAAAGCGCAGAGCAGGATTAGGGCAGAGCAGGCAAAAGCCGTCTGAAAAAGGTTTCATCTTGCACCCCTTTCAGACGGCTTTTGATTACCCTTTCCTTTTTTGGGAATAGTGGTTATAATTTTCCCAATTCAGGAAAACCGAAATGAAAATTTTAGGCAAAGACATCATTCAGAAATTCAGCGCGAAACACGCAGACAGCCGCAAAGCCTTAATCACTTGGCTGGCAGATGTAGAACGGGAAAACTGGAAAACACCCAACGACATTAAGGCTGTTTATCAAACGGCTGATTTTTTAGCAGACAACCGCGTTATATTTAATATCAGAGGTAATCATTACCGCCTTGTCGTTAAGGTTCGTTATATCAATGGCATTGTAAAAATAGAATGGATTGGCACGCACGCGGAATATAGCAAAAAGGATTTTACAAAATGAACCAAATCAAAATTATCAAGACCCATCAAGATCATGAAGAAGCCATGGCGCGTCTATCCGCTTTGATGGATTTAGACCCTGCACCTGAATCAGACGACGATTTAGAATTGCAGGCCTTGGCGGCATTGATTGAAGCGTATGAGCGCAAACATTTTCATATCGACACCGACGAAGTTACCCCGCTGGATATTATTAAATTCCGCATGGAACAAAACGGCCTGACCCCCAAAGACATGACCGCCTACCTTGCAGCCCCAGCAAAGTAAGCGAAGTATTAAACGGCAAACGGCCTTTGAGTTTGACCATGATTAAAAAGCTGCATCATGGTTTGAAAATTCCTGCCGATTTACTGATAGGCGGCACCTTATAGGCCGTCTGAACCCCTACACCAGCCCCGCCGCTGGTGTTTTTTATTGCCCAGACCCCGAAAAAATGCCCCGTAACAAGCAAACGTAACAAGCACAACAAGCATTCAGCAGATAGCTTGTTACGGCCAAACCCTTATCAAGCAAGGCTTTCAGCGAGCCACAACAAGGTAACAAGCGTAACAAGGCATTTTTGCACTATATAGCGTTTTTTTTGAGCGGGGAAGGGTAGCCCCTTTTTTATGGACTCAAAAAATTCACCCGCCCATATATCGGAAAATTCAGGCCGCTAATATGTTACGAAATTCAGGCCGCCTTGTTTTTCGCCCCGCCGCCGGTGTAGGATAAGACCAACAAAAACGACCTGAAAAACGCATGACACAGTAAAAATGTTGGTGCTTTTGTTGGTGCTTTGATTTTTGAGTTTTAAATTTAATTTAATAAACAATGATATAGATATTCAATTCAAGCCCCGATGTCAAATTCAGGCGGTTTTTTTACGTTTAGATAATAATAGCCAATAGGCCGTCTGAAAACTTGTTGATCAACAATCAGTCATCTTTCAGACGGCCTTTTATTTACTTCAACTGATCATCACGAATGCGCACAAAAGTAGCAAAGCGCGGTGTGCCTTTTTGTGTAAAACCGCGATAGCGGTAGGTAACGGTTGCGCCGATGGGTGGTGGGTTGTCGCGTTCGGCATCTTTGAATCCGCTGCCGATGCGGAATTCACCGTGTTGATTGCGGCAGCCGATGGCGCCAAGCCGGCCTTGATTTTTGCCTTTGCCTTCGTAATGGCGGGTTACGATGCATTCGGCATCGTGCTGGCTTTTGAGTTTTAAAAGCTGGCTACTACGTCCGCTGGTGTAGCTTTGTTCAGGATTGCGCAACATCACGCCTTCGCCGCCTTGGGCTTCAATATGCTTGAGAAAATCTTGGGCGTGTTGGGCATTTTGTACGGGGATTTGTTCAATCACGGTAATAGGCGCGGTGGGGCGCAGTTGCAGCCATTGTTTGGCAACATCAAGCCGCTGATAGAGATTGCCGCTGGCTTTAGGAACATCAAACACATGCAGTTTGATGTTCTGCCAATCACCTGAAGCAGATCGCACGGCAGCGGAAATTTGCTCGAATTGGCCGCGTTTGCTGAATAGTTCGCCATCGAGCGGATAGGGTGGGAAGTGGCGGGTATAATCGGCAGGCGGTGTGAACGCGTAGCCTTGGCGGCTGATGAGTTGTTTGCCATTCCAATAGGCGCGTACGCCGTCGAGTTTTTCGCTCATCGCCCAGCCTTGAATGTTTTGTTTTTTGTATTCTTGTGCCAGCAGTAAATCGGTGGCAAACAATCGGCTTGAGATGAAAAACGCGGCGAAAATGGGTATGATGAGTTTCATGACGTTTGTTTCTATTTATTATAATAATCTAAGAAACTATATTTTATTACACTAACAGGCCGTCTGAAAATAGGTAGGGCGTCTGGGAAGGAATCAAATCATGGCTTTACAGGTTGAGATTATGGCGGTTACGCCGTTTCGTCAGAATTGCACTTTATTATGGGATGATGAAACGCATGAAGCGGTTTTGACGGATGTGGGTGGCGATGTACCGTTTTTGTTGCAGCAGGTTGCAGAAAAAAAGCTGACGGTAAAAGAAATCTGGCTTACGCACGGGCATTTGGATCATGCGGGCGGAGTAGATGAGTTTGT
Source organism: Neisseria sp. N95_16 (assembly GCF_002551535.2). Classification (NCBI taxonomy): domain Bacteria; kingdom Pseudomonadati; phylum Pseudomonadota; class Betaproteobacteria; order Neisseriales; family Neisseriaceae; genus Neisseria; species Neisseria sp. N95_16. The sequence goes on along the minus strand of NZ_PDBT02000012.1, from coordinate 15,927 downwards.
GAAGAAATGCCCTGTGCCGGTGATTGGACCGCATAAGAAAGATGATTTCCTGCTGCAATCTTTACCTCAAACCACGGCGCAATTCGGTTTTCCGGCTTCGCCTGCGGTAGTGCCGACCCGTTGGCTGAATGAGGGCGAGATGCTGACGGTTGGCCGATACGAATTTACGGTATTGCATATTCCCGGTCATACGCCGGGGCATGTGGTGTTTTATTGTGCTGCGGAAAATCTGCTGATTGCGGGTGATGTGTTATTTTACGAGACAATCGGTCGCACAGACTTCCCGAGAGGTAATCATGAAGATTTAATCAATCATATCCATAGTAAGCTTTTAGTATTGCCGCCTGAAACGCAAGTTATCCCCGGACACGGCAGATTAACGACTATTTCACATGAAAAACAACATAATCCGTTCCTTTAATTCTAACTTTAGTATGTTTTATGATGTACTCTGTAAAAACTCATTAATTTAATGAAATTCGCTGTTGTAAATAATAGTGCCTCATGTAGTATGGTTATTAATTCGCGAATATGCGGAGTTTCTACAACAAACATAAAGGAAATGGATATGTCTTTAGATTTAGGTAACTTGTTGCAAAGCCAAGTGGGTAATGTGTTGGGTCAATTTTTAACAGCCAACGGCGAGTCTGCTGAAAACAGCACGCAAGCAGCCGGTTTGGCTGTGCCTGCGATTATTGCCGGCTTGGTAAAACATGTGAGCGGCAATACTGCCAACGCTTCAGGTTTGTTGGATTTGATTACTGGTGCAGGTGGTGCGCGTTTGAATACTGCGGTTGCCGACGTGACTACCGGTAACGGTGCGAGCAGCCTGATTGATTTGGGCAAACAATTGCTGCCTAACTTATTGGGTGGTAATGCGCCAAATGTAGCCGACCAAATTGCAGCAGAAAGCGGTATTTCTAAAGCATCTTCAGGTTCATTGTTGGCATTGGCATTGCCTTTGGTATTGTCTGTTTTGCGTGGTAAAGCACAAAGCGACAATTTGAGCGGCGGTCAATTGCTGGGCTTGTTAGGCCAACAACAAGGCTGGTTGTCACGCGTATTGAGCCCGAACATGTTATCGGCATTGGGTATTGGCAGCTTGAGTGGTTTGTTCGGCGGCCTGACTAATGCGATCAGCGGTTTGGGTGCAACTGGCGCAGCGGCAACAGCTTCTACCGCGAATACCTCTGCAGCAGCGGCCGCACCTGTAGTAGCCAAAAAAGGTGGCGCAGGTAAATGGATTGTCTTGGGTCTGGCTGCGTTGGCCGCATTGTTTGCCTTCAAGAGCTGTGGCAACAAACAAGAACCTGCTCCAGCTCCTGCACCGGTTGAAGCAAGCGCCCCTGCTGCATCTGATGTAGCTGTTCCAGTAGAAGAAGCGTCTGCTCCGGTTGAAGTAGCTGAGCCAATGGCGGCCTCTGAAGTGGCAGCGCCTGTAGCTTCTGACACAACACCTGCCGTGGCTTCGGCAACTGATCCTGTGGTTCAAGAAGCAGATTCAGCGGCTCGTGTATTGGTGGAAGATGGCGTAGCCAAATTCTACTTTGCGACCGGTAAAAATGACATTGCCGAAGGTGCAGATGCCATCGTTGCAGAAGTGATTGCTGCCGGTAAAGAAGGCAAAAAACTGGTCATCAGCGGCTTTGCCGACAGCACGGGTGACGCTGCAGCCAATGAAGAATTGTCTAAACAACGTGCTCAAGCTGTTCAAGCCTTCTTTGAAGCACAAGGCGTGGACGCAGCGAATATTGAGTTGCGTAAACCTGAAAACACCACCGGCGCAGTCGGTAATGAGCAAGAAGGCCGTCGTGTTGAAGTGAAAGTTGAAGGTTAATCGAATCAGTGATGATTTGGTGAATTAAATAAAGGCCGTCTGGACGCAAATTGTTCAGACGGCCTCTTTATTATAGTAACGCATCATGCTTATTTAATATTTATTTAAAATATGGCATGAAAATTGCATGGTATATTAAGCAGAAATAAGGTGTTTTTCAATCATTTAGTGAAATTCTAAATAAAACAAGACCTAATAGTAAGATATGTCATCAATCATATCTATACTGTCATGACAATCTTATTGGCATTTTAGGTTATTGTTGAATGAAATTGTTACAAAGTGACAATAAATGTCAGTTTCTGACGATATTGGAAATATGGCACTTTGGTCATTTAGAATTGAAAAATGCCGTATGTCATTTTTTTAAGTAAGCGGCAGCAGCGTAGTGCCGGAATCAATTAAGGCCGTCTGAAAAAAGGCGGTTCGGGAAATCAAAAAGGATTATCTTATGAAAACAAATCAAATCGTTAAAATCGGTTTGTCGTTATTGGCAACCAGCTTGTTGGCAGCATGTGCCACCAAGAGCAACATTACACCGGAAGGCACCACCGACAATCCGGTGTTCCCTAAGCCTTATTCACTGACTTTCAATAACGACCGCGGCACTTTCCCAACTTGGGATGAATTAGACCAAATGCGCCCAGGTTTGACCAAAGACGACATCTACAAAATCTTGGGTCGCCCTCATTACGATGAAGGCATGGTTGGCGTGCGCGAGTGGGATTACCTGTTCCACTTCTATACCCCAGGTGTAGGCGTGGATCCTGACAACACTTCAGGTGTAGAAGGCATCACTACTTGTCAATACAAAGTGATCTATGATAAAAACAAATTTGCCCGCAGCTTCCACTGGAATCCTGTATTCCCTGAAGATGCAGCCTGTCCGCCGCCTGCCCCTAAAGCAGAGCCGCAAGTGATTATCCGCGAAGTAGTGACCACGCCGCAACGCATCCGTCAGTAATGGGATAGAATTTGAAAAAATTTTGGTTAACTACGGCCTTATTATTGGGCTTGAACACGTTTGCCAGCGCCGATGCCGTCAGTGATTACATGAAGCGTAAGAAGGTCATTGTGGATACCGCAAAGGCCGAATTGTGCTTTGCCGATGATAAACAATGTCATCCCGTGCTCATCGGTAAAACCACGCCTAAGGGTACGTTCCCGATGACCATCATGGCCACGAAAAAATCGGGCTATGGTGGAGAGGTAATCGGTTTTAAAGAAGAGCGCGATTTCTTGTTTGCCTTACATCGCGTTTGGTTGGGTAAACCTTCCGAGCGACGCATGGAACGCATTGCTTCGCCATTGGTGGCCGATCGCGTCATGACCAATGGTTGCATCAACGTTACGGACAACGTGTATGAAAAATTGCGTCATTATTTCACTTTAGAAGTGATTTAAGCGAATAGGCCGTTTGAAAAGGATGTTGGGAAACCGACATCCTTTTTTTATTTTGGGATAGAAGAATGGGGGGGCTGAATATTAGAAAGAGTATTTAGGTTGAGGCCTTTGCAAAATCCCCATTTTTGGCGCATTTCTTCGTTATGCGCTGCTCGAAAGCTTGCCTATCTAAGTGATATATCTGCGCTTTCTGTGCTGCTCTCACTTCGAACTGCACTCAAATCTGGGGTTTTGCAAAGGTCTCAGGTTGTCTCGAGAAAAGCTTGCCACACTCGCAGAGTTGGCATAAGCTTTTATCCGTTGATAACCGGAGATGAAAACCATGAAACCGATTGCCGTGTTGATGTATCAAGGTGAGGGAAACGATGAATTACAGGCCTTGTGGCAGGCGGTAAAGTATTGGCAGCAGCAAGGCTTAAGGGTAGCGGGCTTGTTGAATCCGTTGGATGAGAACGGCCAAAAATTGCGCGAACGTGTGCAGTCTTTAACAGATAGCAGGGTATATACCATCATGTATGATCAAGGCTGCACCATCGATGCTTGCCTGCTTGATCCGCGTGGCTTGGCGGCATCCTCGGAAGTTATCCGCGAAGCTTTGCAAACACCGCCGGATATTTTGGTGTTTAACAAATTTGGCCATGCCGAAAGTGAAAACAGCGGTTTGATTGAGGAATATGCGCAAGCCATTGGGCAGGGGATTCCGGTGATTTCGTTGTTGCAGGATAAATACTTGTCGGATTGGCGCGCGTTTACCGATGGCATGGGGGAAGAATTATCTAGCGTGGAAGAGGTTTTGGCTTGGGGAGAACATCACGTTCAAAGCCATAAAGCAGATTGATTAGTGCTTATATTTGTTAGTGGATAACCTTGGGCGTTAATCATACAAAAAGGCCGTCTGAACAATATTGGTTCAGACGGCCTTTTTAATTAAATCAATCAGCCTTCAAACTTTTTGAATACCAGCGTACCGTTGGTGCCGCCGAAGCCGAAAGAGTTGGAAATGGCAACATTGATGTTCAAGTCGCGCGCTTCGTTGGCGCAGTAGTCCAAATCGCAGCCTGCTTCGATGTCTTGATCTTCTAAGTTGATGGTTGGTGGCGATTTTTGATCGTGAATCGCCATGATGCTGTATATGGCTTCCACGCCACCGGCCGCGCCCAGTAAGTGGCCGGTCATGGATTTGGTGGAGTTTACCACTACATTTTTCGCATGTTCGCCCAAAGCCAGTTTTAGTGCTTTGGTTTCGTTGGCATCGCCCAATGGGGTTGAGGTACCGTGTGCGTTGACGTAATTTACGTCAGTCGGGTTCAAACCGGCATCTTTCAAGGCGCGGGTTACGGCCAGTGCAGGGCCTTCTTCGTTTGGTGCGGTGATGTGGTAGGCATCAGAGCTCATACCGAAGCCGACGATTTCAGCGTAGATTTTCGCACCACGTTTTTTGGCGTGTTCCAATTCTTCCAGCACCAAAATACCGGCACCTTCGGCAATCACGAAACCGTCACGGCCTTTGTCCCACGGGCGGGAAGCGGCGGTAGGATCGTCGTTGCGGGTCGACAAAGCCTTCATGGCCGCAAAGCCGCCAACACTCAATAAATTGATAGAGCCTTCGGCGCCGCCTGCTACCATCACGTCGGCATCGCCGTATTTAATCAAACGAGCTGCATCGCCGATAGAGTGCGCACCGGTGGTACATGCCGAAACCATGCCGTATGAAGGGCCACGGTAGCCTTTTAAAATAGTCACATGGCCGGCAATCAGGTTAATCAGCGAACCTGGAATAAAGAACGGGTTGATTTTGCGCGCGCCGCCTTCTTGCACGGCAATGCCGGTGGCTTCGATGCTCGGCATACCGCCGATGCCCGAACCGATGATCACGCCAACGCGGTCTTTGTCCAAATCAGGGGTATCGTCCAAACCGGCGTCTTGAATGGCTTGCAGGGCAGCGGCCAAACCGTAGTGGATAAAGGCATCCATGCGGCGGGCTTCTTTGGCGCTGATGTATTCGCCGATGTCGAAATCGCGCACTTCGCCGGCAATTTGGCTGTTGATTTCGGAAGCGTCAAAGCGGGTAATCATGCCGATGCCGCTTTTGCCTGCGAGCAGGTTGCTCCATGCGGTGGCGACGTCGTTGCCGACCGGTGATATTTGGCCGAGGCCTGTGATGACTACTCTTCGTTGACTCATGATAATCTCGCTGTCGTTAATCGGGATTGGTTGACGGCAGGGCAAAATGCCTGTGGGGCCGTCTGAAAATTAGAGTTTTTCTCTAATTTTAAGCATATCTAATAAGGTAAAAGCCCCTGTATGCGGAATCGCAGCAGAGGCCGATGTGTTGGAGAGACTACGGATTAGCCGTTATGGGCAGTGATGTAGTCGATAGCCAATTGTACGGTGGTGATTTTTTCGGCTTCTTCGTCAGGGATTTCGCAACCGAAAGCTTCTTCCAAAGCCATTACCAATTCAACGGTGTCCAATGAGTCTGCGCCCAAATCATCTTGGAAAGATGATTCGTTTTTCACTTCGGCTTCATTCACGCCCAGTTGTTCAGCAACAATTTTTTTAACTTGTTGTTCGATATTTGACATGTTAGTCGTTCCTTATATGCCTTGCGGCGGGTTTGAAAAAATAAATCGGATGTATTTTACCGAATTCGTTTAGAGTTTTCCATCTAAAAATGCACTTTCTGCATTTTCAGGGAAAGTTTTCATTACGCTGCATATTATCATAGGCTGTTTTTATCCTACAAGCAGCATTTTGTTTTTGTTTGTGATCAAGGAGTTAAGCGGGTAAATTTTACATGAGAACGCCGCTTACAGGCCGTCTGAATGGGGATTTTGCCGTTCAGGCGGCCTTTTTTACTAAAAAACTGTTTAAAAACGTCAGGATACAGGCCAATTCGTCGGCGGAATCTTGTTGCGTGCCGTTGCCGGTGTGGCCACCGTTGTCGGGACAATACAGCCACGATTGCGGGCTGTGGTTGCGCAGTTTGGCGTAAAACTTCAGCGCATGGGCAGGATGGACGCGGTCGTCGCTCAAGCTGGTGGTGATTAATGCCGGCGGATAGCGGTGGCCGTCTGAAATGTTGTGGTAGGGTGAATGCTGCAGCCAGTATTCGTGGCAGATGTCGTATTTTTGCGTGTTGCCGTATTCGTCGGTCCAGCTTGACCCGGCCGATAACAAAGGATAGCGCAGCATGTCGGTCAGCGGCATTTCGCACACCATTGCGCCGAAACTTTCCGGCTGGCGCACAAAAGCAGAAGCCACTACCAAGCCACCGTTGCTGCCGCCTTGCAGGGCGATGTGTTCGGGTGAAGTCAAACCGCGGCGGCTTAAATCGTCAACGATGGCAAGCAAGTCGTCGGTGCTTTTGTGTTTGTGCAAACCTTGTGCAGCTTGGTGCCAATGTGGGCCGAATTCGCCGCCGCCGCGCACGTTGGCCAATACAAACGCATGGCCTTGTTCCAGCCAATATTTGCCGATGCTGCCCAAATAATGCGGCAATTCCGGCACACCAAAACCGCCGTACACATATACCAAAGTCGGCGTATGCGGTTTGAGGCCGTCTGAAACATGTTTGCCGACATGGTAATAAGGAATCTGCGTGCCGTCTGCCGAGCTTGTCCAAAACTGCTTTACTTCAATACCATCGGCGGCAAATTGCTGCGGCTGGCGACGCATGACGGTGAGTTCCATCACATTTAAATCCAGTGCATACAAGGTCAGCGGCGTGGTGAAATCGCTGGCGGCCAAATACACCACATCGCCGCCCCACGGCTGGTCAGTCATTTCCAATGCGCCCATCGGCAGGTGCGGTAATTCGACTTCCTGCCATGCGCCATTGGCAAAACGCCATGCTTTCAGACAGCCTTGTACGTTTTCCAAAGTGCTGGCCACCACAAAACGCTTGGTCGTTTCCACACTTTCCAAGGCTTGCGTGTCATTGGGTGCGAACAATAATTGCGCCGCGCCCAGTTCGCCTTTGTTTAATTTCACTGCCAACAGACTACCGCTCGGATAGCTTTGGTTGGCGCGGTGCCAGTCTTTGCGCAAGGTCAGCATCAAATGGCCGGACAAATAGCCGACCACATCGCAATCTTCCGGCAGATTCAAAGGTTTGGCTTCGCCTTGCGCGGAAACCTGCAAATAGGTTTTGGTGTAAAACCCTTGTGAGGCTTCGATTAAATCAATCGGTGAACCTTGCGGGTCGAGATAGCGCCAAGCATTGACCATCATGCCGTCGTGCCCGATTTGGAACACCGGCGTGCCTTCTTCAAAACTTTGTCCGCGCTCGACCAGCCACACTTCGCGCGGATAGCCCGCTTGCGTGAGCTGGCGCTCGTCCCACGCGGGGCACACCCACACGCTGTGTTCATCGCGCCATGAAATGTGGTTTTTGCCCGCCGGAAAGTGAAAGCCGCCGTCCACCAGCGAGCCTGTAGCCAAATCCATTTCCAAAGTATAGGCGACATCGCCACCGGCGCGGCTCAAGGTCAGCAAGGCCAGATTCGGTTTTTCCGCCAAGTGAGACACGCCGCCGAGGTACACGTCGTCGCCCAAAATTTCATCGAAATCGGCCACCGAAAACAGGATTTCCCATTCCGGATAGCCCGAGCGGTAGGTCGCGGCGGTGCACACGCGGTACACGCCTTTCGGGTATTCCGCGTCTTGATGAAAATGGTACATGCGCGCGCGATGCTCTTGGCAAAACGGAATTTGGCGCGTGTCCTGCATTTGCGTCAAAATGCCGTCTGAAAGCGCGCGCGTGGCATCGTTTGCCATAAAACGCGCTTGGGTTTCGCGGTGTGCTTCATTGGCGAAACTTTGCGTAGCAGGGGAATCGAGGTTTTCAAAATGTTGGAACGGGTCGGAATGCTGCGTCATGGCGGATAGGCCGTCTGAAAAAGGAAAGGGGCATATTATAGCGCAAAGGGTTGGGGAAAAGTTTCAGACAGCCTTGAGACCTTTGCAAACTCCCCATCTTTGGCACATTTCTTCGTTATGCGCTGCTCGAAAGCTTGCCTATCTAAGTGATATATCTTCGCTTTCTGCGCTGCTATAACTTTGAACTGTACTCAAATCTGGGGTTTTGCAAAGGTCTCAGTCTGATTGTGATGGTGCACTGCGATATTTTAGCCGCCGTTGTAACCGTGCTGTTATAATTGAATTTTAGATTTTCAGCGGTACAGACAAATGGATCTCGAAACCAAACGCCATCAAACCCAAACCATGCTCGACAACGCCGAATTGTTGTTCAGCCAAGAAGAATGCCAAGCCGCGCTGCAAAAAGTGGCCGACGACATCACCCGTGATTTGGGCGACAAATATCCGCTGCTGCTGCCTGTAATGGGCGGGGCGGTGGTGTTTACCGGACAATTGCTGCCGCTGCTGCGCTTTCCGCTGGATTTTGATTATGTGCACGTTTCGCGCTACGGCGACAAATTGCAGGGCGGTAATTTCAATTGGAAACGCATGCCCGATGCCGAGCAAATCCGCGGCCGCCATGTGGTGGTGTTGGACGACATTCTCGACGAAGGCCACACCATGCACGCGATTCAGGAAAAGCTGTTGGAAATGGGTGCGGCAAGTTGTCGTGCGGCGGTGTTTGCCAATAAACTCATCGACAAAGAAAAGCCGACCCAAGGCGATTACGTCGGTTTGGATGTGCCCAACCGCTATGTGTTCGGCTACGGCATGGATGCGGCCGGTTGCTGGCGCAATTTGGGCGAAATTTATGCTTTGAAGCAGGATTAATAAATAGGCCGTCTGAAAAAAAGCGGTAAAACGACTGTAAACACGTTCAGACGGTCTTGTTTATCTATTTTTCGCAACCATCTCGACACCATAAAAAACCTTATTTCAGGAACGCAAATGATTGGCTTACTTATCATTACCCACGAAACCATAGGCGAAGCCTACCGTGGTCTGACACATCATTTTTTCCCCGAAGGCAGCCCTGAAAACGTGCATATTTTGGGCGCAGAGCCGAACGAAGACCAAGACGACGTGATTAACCGCGCCATTTCTATGATTCAGGAATTTCCGGAAGATTGTGATGGCGTGTTGATTATGACCGATATCTTTGGCGCCACCCCGTGCAACGCCGCCCGCCGCATGGTGCGCGAAGGCAAATCGGCAATTCTCACCGGCCTGAATGCGCCGATGATGATTAAAGCCGTGCAATACGCACCGGCTGCTACCGACCTGACCGCGTTTACCGAAACCGTGAAAGAAGCGGCGATTCGCGGTATTTTTGCGATTACGGCCACGCCGGATGATTTGATGTGCAAAAAAGCGGCAGAGGCCGTCTGAAACGAATTCATCAGACCCGCTGCATCAATAGATTTTTTCAGACGGCCTATGGGTTGAGGCCGTCTGAAAGCGTATAGATAAAAAACAAAAACAGGAAAAGCCATGCTCAAGCAAGAAATCGAAATCATCAACAAATTGGGCTTACACGCGCGCGCGTCGAGCAAATTCACCCAAACCGCATCACGCTTTCAAAGCGAAGTTTGGGTCAGCAAAAACGGCAGCCGCGTCAACGGCAAAAGCATCATGGGCTTAATGATGCTGGCCGCCGCTAAAGGCAGCGTGATTGAAATCGAAGTCGACGGTAGCGACGAAGCCGCCGCCATGCAAGCCTTGGTTGAGTTGATTAACGATTACTTCGGCGAAGGCGAATGATATGAGTATCGTGCTATACGGCGTGGCGGCGGGCAAGGGCATCGCCATCGGCCATGCACACTTGGTGTCGCGTGGCAGCACCGAAGTGCCGCAATATGATATCGAACCGGAAAACATCGATGCCGAAGTGGCGCGTTTTGATGCGGCGGTGAAAGCCACGCGCAAAGAATTGGAACAGCTGCGCAACGCCATTCCTGAAAACGCGCCGACCGAGTTGGGCGCGTTCATCTCGCTGCACTTGATGCTGCTCACCGACGTGACGCTTTCACGCGAGCCGGTCGATTTGTTGCGCGCACAAAACATCAATGCCGAATGGGCGTTGAAACAGCAAAGCGACAAACTCGCCGCCCAGTTTGACGAAATCGAAGATGCCTACCTGCGCGAGCGCAAGCAGGATATGCTGCAAGTGGTGCAGCGCATTCACAATCATTTGGTCGGCCAGAGCAACGAATTGAATTTGGCCAATAATCCGTTTGAAGACACCATTCTGATTGCGCACGATTTGTCGCCGGCCGATACCGTGTTGTTTAAAGAGCAACACATCACCGCGTTTGTCACCGATGCCGGCGGTCCGACCAGCCATACCGCCATTTTAGGCCGAAGCTTGGATATTCCATCGGTGATTGGTCTGCACAATGCCCGCAAGCTGATTACCGAAAACGAAATCGTCATTGTCGACGGCATCAACGGTATTTTGCTGATTAACCCCGATGATGTGGTGCTGGCCGAATACCGCCGCTTGGAACGCGAATACCGCAGCCACAAGCGCGAGCTGAACAAACTCAAGAAAACCGCCGCCACCACCGCCGATGGCATCAACATCGAATTGCTCGCCAATATTGAATCCGCCGAAGACATCAGAGCCTTACACAACATCGGTGCCGACGGCGTGGGCTTGTTCCGCAGCGAATTTCTCTATCTCAACCGCGAAAATATGCCGTCTGAAGACGAGCAATACGAAGTGTACAGCGGGATTGTGAAAAAGCTCAAAGGTAAAAGTTTAACCATCCGCACCGTCGATTTGGGTGTGGACAAAAATCCGCGCTGGTTCGGACAAAACGCCACGCCCAACGGCAGCCTGAATCCCGCATTGGGCTTAACCGGCATCCGCTTGTGTTTGGCTGAGCCGGTGATGTTCCGTACACAAATGCGCGCCATCTTACGCGCCGCCCAACACGGCCCCGTGCGCATAATGTGGCCGATGGTGACCTCGCTATCCGAAGTGCGCCAATGTCTGATTCACTTGGAAACTGCGCAGAAACAATTGACCGAGCGCGGTGAAGCGTTCGGCGAAGTGGGTATCGGTTGTATGATTGAAATCCCGTCGGCTGCGATGACTGTCGGCAGCATTTTGAAAATGGTCGATTTCATTTCCATCGGCACCAACGACTTGATTCAATATGTGTTGTCGGTTGACCGCGGCGATGATGCCGTCAGCCACCTTTACCAGCCGAGCCATCCGGCGGTGTTGAAAATGATTCAGCACGTCATTCGCACCGCCAACCGCATGGAAAAAAGCGTATCCGTGTGCGGCGAAATGGCCGGCGACACCACTTTCACCCGCGTACTGCTCGGCATGGGCTTGCGCCGTTTTTCCATGAATACCAATAATTTGTTGGATGTGAAAAACATCATTTTGAAGAGCGACACCAATCAGCTTGAGTATCCGATTGCCAAGTTGCTGCGCAATGATGATCCGGAAAAGTCGGAAAAGTTGTTGAAAAAATTGAATCAGATTCCGAACGAGGAATAAAAAACAGGCCGTCTGAATTTCAGACGGCCTGTTTTATGACTATTCTTGAGTCGGAGAATTCGGCACATACGCATCAAAACGCGTGCTTTTGCCTGAATATTGATAAGCCGGTTTTTCGCCGTTGAGAAACTCGCCTAAGCGTGGGCGTTTAACCACCACGCGTTTTTTAGCAATGGCGCGAGCGGTGTTGAGCAGGGCGGCTTCGTCTTGCGCCGTGCCGACCAAGCCATGGAAGTAGGCCATTTCTTTTTTAACGGCTGCGGATTTTTGCCGCTCGGGATACATCGGGTCGAGATATACCACATCGGGGCGGCCGATTTGTTGCGCTAATTGTGGCATCAGTGTGGCTGTATCGCCGAAATGCAGCGTGATGCGTCGGGCAATTTCTGCGGTGTCGGGGTGTTGTAAGGCGCGGTTGAGGCCGTCGTGTAGTAGGCAGGCAACGGCGGGGTGTTGTTCAAAGGTCTGTACGGTTAAGCCCAATGAAGCCAACACAAAGCTGTCGCGCCCCAAGCCGCCAGTGCCGTCCCAGATGGTGGGTTTGCTGGTGTGGTTGACGGCTTTGGCGATGAGTTCGCCACCGCCTTTGGTGCGGCGGTATTGGGCGGCACCACCAACAAAATCGACTTGCACGCGGCCTTTTTCTCCGGCGCGGCAAAGACTGATGCCGTCTGAATCGGCGTAGAGGTATTCGCTGCTGTCGGGCAGTTGGCAGGCAATGGTCAGGTCGAATGTGTGTGCCAGCTCGTTGGCGGAAGTTTGGGCGGATTCGGCAAGGTAAATGCAGGTCATGTGTTCAGACGGCCTTTTTCATACAGAGGCCGTCTGAATGTTTTTCAGACGGCCTGAAGAGATTTCAGACGGCCTATAACATCAAGGCCGTCTGAATGATTTAGTTGATGTCCAAACGCTCCATGCGGTAGCGCATCGAACGGAAGCTGATGCCCAATAGCTTGGCCGCTTGAGTGCGGTTGTAGCGGGTTTGCTCCAAAGCTTTTTGAATGATGTCACGCTCGATTTGGTCAAGATAATCCTGAATCTGCATGGTTCGCGGGTCAAATGGCGGCAAGGGTTCATGGTTTAATGGCGCTTCCGACACAGAATCACTGATGTCTTGCAGAGAAAGACTGTGATGGCCGCGCGGTTCATCATCGGCCGGTGTGTTGTGGATTTGCAGGTCATCCAGTTGGATGACGGTGCCGACGGTGAGGGTAACGGCACGCTCGAGAATGTTTTCCAATTCGCGGAAATTGCCCGGGTAGCTGTAATGCAGCAGGGCTTCTTGCGCTTTGGCGCTGAGCTTGTAGGTTTGGTTGCCGTGGCGGTGTTTGTAGAGCAAATACAGAATCAGCGCGCCCAAGTCTTCACGCATTTCGCGCAATGGCGGCATGTGCAGCGACACCACGTTTAAGCGGTAATACAAGTCTTGGCGGAACGCGCCGCTTTCGACCAGCGCTTCAAGATTTTTGTGGGTGGCGCAAACAATGCGCACGTCAACAAAGCTTTCGCGGGCATCGCCAATGCGACGTACGGCTTTTTCCTGAATGGCGCGTAAGAGTTTTACCTGCATGGCCAAAGGCAGGTCGGCCACTTCGTCGAGAAATAGCGTGCCGCCGTCGGCATGTTGGAAAAAGCCCAAACGGTCTTGCTCGGCGCCGGTAAAGCTGCCTTTTTTGTAACCGAAAAATTCGCTTTCCATCAGGTTTTCCGGAATTGCACCGCAGTTCACCGCGATAAACGGCTTATCGGCACGATCGGATAATTCGTGGATGGTGCGGGCGGCCTGTTCTTTACCGGTGCCTGATTCACCGGCAATGTACACCGGCACTTCACTACGTGCGAGACGGTGGATGAGATGGCGCACTTCAACCATTTGCGGTGAGGTACCCAGTAGGCGTGGCATATCGGCTTCGCCACCCAATTGCGGCGCTTCTTGCGATGGCGTGGTTTCGCCGCTGGAAAAGCGCTCTTTCATGGAACGCAGACTGTCGGGCACGGAAATCGGTTTGTTTAAATCGCGCGATGCCGGTTTGGCGGCAGCAGGTTGCGTTTGGCGTGCCACCATGGCAGCCGACGGTTTGTTTAAAGCGGCCGTTACTGGTGCAGGGGTAGGCTTAACCGGTTGCGGTGCAGGCGGTACTTCGGCATTGTCGGCCACTGTTACCGCCGATTTCACCAGCGAGCGCAGTTGCGACAGGGTAATCGGTTTTTGCAGATAATCGAACGCACCCGCTTTCAGGGCTTCAACGGCCTGATCGGCATTTCCGTAGGCGGTAATCACGGCCACAGGCGTGTCAAGCATCAATTCGTCGATGTATTGCACTACTTCCAAACCCGAACCGTCGGGCATACGCATGTCGGTCAATACCAGCGAATAATCGTTGTTGTCGAGTTTGTCTTTGGCTTGTTCGACACCTTCTGCGGTCTCCACACGCAGCCCCATTTTCATCAGGGTCATTTCCATCAGGTCGCGGATGTCGGCTTCGTCATCGACAACTAAAACGGGGTCTTGCAGCTTACTCATTGCTGTCCTTCGGTAAAATCAGTTCAAAACCGTTCATTTCAGGGTGATAGTGCAGTTGGCCCAAGTTGGCATGTGCCAATTCGCGGGCAACGTATAAACCCAAACCGGTGCCTTGTTTTTCAGTGGTGTAAAACGGCTCGAATAAATGGTTGCGCACTTCTGGTGCGACACCTTTGCCGTTGTCTGCCACCACAATCGAAATGTGCATGCGGCCGCTCGGACGGATTAACACGGTGATGGCGTTTTCGTCCTGACGGCTGTGGCGCCAAGCGTTGTTACATAGGTTCCACATGATTTGCCGCAAATGCATGGGGTCGGACAAGACGGTTAAGTTGGAACCTTCCATGTTCATGCGCAGGCAGCCGATGACGGCGGGATTGTTTAAGGTAAATTCCTGCTTGAAGCCGAGCCAGAATTTCATCAGGTGGATTGGCTCGCGGCTGATGTTGTCGCGTTTGTTGAGCAGGGAAATGTCTTCCAGCATTTTGTCGATGCGCTGGATGTTGTTGTCGATGATGTCGTAGAGCTTGGCTTTCACCGGATCGATGTCTTCATCGTCTTGCAGCAAATCGCTGGCATGGCGGATGGCCGACATCGGGTTGCGGATTTCGTGCGCCAGATTGGCGGTGAGCTGACCCAATGAGGTCAATTTGGTCGACATCGCTTCGGCCGCCACTTCACGCAAAGAGCGCGCATACAGCATCAGCAATTCGGTTTGCTCCTGAATCAGGGGCACGGCGCGCACGTGCATGGCGTGTTGGAAAATGTGAATGTCGGTTTCAAAGGCTTTGTCGGGCTGGTATTGCCAACGCGATACCAATTCGCCGAACACAAATTCCTGCTGATCCACCGCCAGGCTCGGGAAATAATTTTTCGCTTGTTTGTTAAACAGCCAAACACGCTGACCGGCATCAATCACAATTACCGCTTCTTGCACACGGTTTAACACCAAGCGGTTCAGCCCGCTAATGCGGCGGTAGGCAAGCTGGTGTTTGCTGGCCGATTCGGTGGCCTGCTCAAGATATTTGGCGGCAAACGCCGTCAGCATGGCAACCAGATAGCTGGCGCCAATCAATATGATACAGTTCAGGACACTTTGATTTTGCCATTCCAGCGGTGAGAAGCGGATGCCACCGTCTAAAAACAGCAAAATCACAAACAAAAGCGAGGCATAACCGGCATAAAGCATGGGGTAATGGCCATAACTCAGCAAGCAAGACGTGGCAATAAACGGTAGCACCAAAATGGCAAAACCCGAATTAATTCCGCCGGCGATATACACCAAAATAACCATCATGGAGATATCGACCACCGCGCTGGCATTCGGTAAGTCGAGCGACTGCCATTGCCAATCCGGACGGAATACCGACAGCAAAATAAAAAAAGAATACAACGCCGCCCAGCTGTAAAATTCGATGGTTGGGAATGCCACGTTTTCCAGATTGATGCCGCTGTATGTCCCCAAAACTTGAAAAACCAGTAGCGACAGCACAATCACAATCACAATCACAATCACAATCCGAGCCACATTGATCAGCCCGGGGAGGCGTTCGCTTAAGTTGTCTAATTCCTGATTACTGAATTTTGTCATGTTCAGCACACCTTAAGATACTGTTATTTTTATTAATCATTAGGGCGTGTCCCTAATTTGAATAAGCCCAAAAGAGCCCTATTTTAACCCTATATTCCAACGAAATATAGGCAAACACAAACAATGGCGAGAACCGC
>NZ_PDBT02000129.1:0-2494 GCF_002551535.2 Neisseria sp. N95_16 | reverse complement strand
CCGCCGACCGAGAAAGACATTGGACTATGAGACACCGGGTGATCTGTTTTCAGCAGCCCTTGCCAATGGCATTTGAGCGTTGCACTTGAAATGCGAATGTAAGGCCGTCTGAAATACACTTTCAGACGGCCTTTGCCATAGGCGGGCATTCCGCTGCCCGTGTTAAGATTGGATTACCACATCTTCTCTTTTCACGAAACAGGAAACGCCCATGAAAAACAATCAAGCCGAATTGCTTGAGAACACCATCATCGCTGTTATTGTCGGATCTCTTTTTTTGATTCAAAACATCCCTCTGTTTGCAGCCTTATGCGTCTTGTTTTCCATCTGGAAACTATGGGAAAACCGTGCAGAAGTGGCAAAGGAATTTAAATGGACATGGCAGCTTTTTGTAACTTCAGCCATCGCGCTGTTCCTTGCCAAAATATCGGCCAACCATCATTTCAACAGCAAATACGGTATTTACCCGGAATATCTCAACCATTCGGTTACCGCATGGA
This sequence comes from Neisseria sp. N95_16, assembly GCF_002551535.2. Taxonomy (NCBI): domain Bacteria; kingdom Pseudomonadati; phylum Pseudomonadota; class Betaproteobacteria; order Neisseriales; family Neisseriaceae; genus Neisseria; species Neisseria sp. N95_16. The sequence goes on along the minus strand of NZ_PDBT02000129.1, from coordinate 1,994 downwards.
CAGCCGTTACCGCCTGCACGTTTTTGACACTTCGGCTTTTATCGAACTGCCTGAAATTTTTTCTCATCAGCCTCTGGGAAAAACGGCTTCTAAAATCCCTGAAAAACGGCATCTATGCAATCGCATTCTGCGTCATGTGGTATTTTCTTGCGATAGCTCATGACCAAGCCGTCAAATATGACCGATGGCTGCTGATGTTGGATACTTACCACTATTCGGATTGCCACCCAAACCAAGGCAGCTCTGCTATCCGTAAAAACAGAGAATCCTGCTACCGGTTCATATGGAAATTCCCCTTCGAATTGGAAATACAGGAATATCACTCACTCAAACCATGAGATGCAACCTTTGCACCCCAGATCCATAAGTAACCAAATGTTAACCTCGGATATTATCCATATAATCATCAGGTTGGTCATTGCTACAAGAATCATTTTTAAATCAATTTTCATTGAATAGCGGAATACGGCTATGGCTATACCCATAAGCTGGCTCAATATACCGATGGACAGTGCAGTCAGCCTTATCCAATCATCAAGCCCCATCACGCCCTCCCAAATAATACCCAACCATCCGCCGCTTCGTTTCCGCAAACTCCTCCGTACCGCGCTCGTCACTCATACTTTCGACATAATCGTCAAACGACTGACCATCTACTTCCATAATTACGCCGTTTGAAAGTTTCAGTTCGTCGATAAACCACAGCGAATGACGGCTATTAGAAGAAAACGGGTCTCCGCCATACAGACTGCATTCCTTTTTCACAAATTCCCATTTGTCGGCGATTTCTGCGTCTGTCCAGCCAGTCTGCTTCAGAATATAGTGTTCAGCCTGTTCAAGCGTGTCGAACAGATCGTGACGGTTGCCGTCGTGAGACACAAAATACTTGGTTTCCATTTCAACCCTCCTAAAAATAACTTTTGTCATTATTACAAACAGTCTGGTGTATAATGACTGCATCCATACTGAAACCCGCTTATCAAACGGGCTTGGGTCTGGATACAGACCGAAGACGGCATGCGAGGCCGTCTGAAAATGCGTGTTACCGGACACGCGTCAAAGAGCATTAACGCCCTACATCTGCCAATTAGAGGCAGTTTTATCAAGTCAAATTGTCAGTCAGGGCTTCTCCGCAGATTTGCCCAACATCGGGATACGTCCCGATTAAAAATACGTTCAACAGCCGCCTGTTACCGGACGCCACTGCGCTACCCGGATGCGCGGCTTTTTCTTTTGGGCGGTTGAATGCTGCCCGCAACCGTTTGTCCGATTTACCCAAAGGCTGTTACGCCTTTTCTACGCCTGCCGTTTCCGTTTTTCGGTAGTGAAGTCTGCAAAACTGCCCGATAAAAGGAATAGGCTCCGAAGGCCGGTTGCTACGTTAAATTCAGCCCCAAATGGTTTCCCCATACGACAACGACACAGACGGCGGTGCGGCACAGGCATTTAAAGGCTGGTTGTTAAAGAGCTTGTTATCGATATATTAGCCATAGGTAACATTATTTGCAAGAAAATATTAGCCTTAGCTAATATTTTACATTCTAATTACCGTATAACATTGAATTTAAATAACTTTATTTTTTGAAAAATAAAAGCCCCGAGAATTCGGGGCTTCATTCAAAAACTTCTATCATTTTCTTGAAACTTCAGCGAACAAGGCTTTCCTAATAGAGGAGAAAGTCAAATGACTTTTGATCTGATAAATTATAAAAACTGCTGCCAATAAGGCTACATACAATGGAAACACAACTGGGCTTAGAGCTTTTTCAAGCGAAGGAAAAATTGATAAAACGGGAGGCAATATAAATTTCAAAATTCCTGGGAAACCAAAGATTAAAAATAATGTCGCCCATATTGCTGGCCATTTATATTTCTGTTTTATCACTAATTTTATAGGGGCTTAGGAAGCAAAAATATTAAATTGGGTTATTTCGAAGCATCTTCATTAATATTTTACCTAAATCTTCATGCCGGTGGTTAAACCTAAACTCCGT
>NZ_PDBT02000128.1:0-2666 GCF_002551535.2 Neisseria sp. N95_16 | reverse complement strand
CCGTTGACGGAATGCCGTCTGATTTCCCGACTGACGGTGGCGGGATGACAACCGATGTTCTGTGCGATTTGGTTTAGGGGTAGGTTGCGGTAATGTCTGGAAATGTAGTATCTTTGGTGTGAGGTCAGTTGTGTGTAGGCCATATTGCAATCTTTCTTGTCAGGAAAGGCAGTATACTACCGCATACTGGCCTTTTCTGTTATTGGAAATTGCACTTGTTAGGCGAATGTAAGAGCCTTAAAAAGTTTATTTTACCCATTTTAAAAACAAAAACACCGCTTGAACATCAGTCCAAACGGTGTTTTAAATTAACTGACTTTTAATTCCGCCCAAGCCCTTTTGATGATTTCTTGGCTGGCTTGTAACGCCAAAAATGCCAAAACAAACGCCACAATTAAATCAGGATATTTTGATTGAAAAAAATAAACTGCCATACCCGCCAAAATTACCGCCACATTACCAATCGCATCATTGCGAGAACATACCCATACACTTCTGACATTACTGTCGCCATCACGGAATTTTAATAATATCAACACTGCTGACACATTCACCAATAACGCCAAAAATCCCACAATACTCATTTCGCTATGACTAGGAATTTCCCCATAAAACACACGATAAATGGTTGTAATTAAAATAAATAAGCCCAAAACGCCCGTCATTAGCCCCTTAACCATAGATGCTTTGGCACGGTAACTTAACGCCATTGGCAAAACAATCAAACTTATCAAATAATTGGCACTGTCGCCCAAGAAATCCAAACTGTCCGACAACAGCGAAATTGAACCCGATTTAACCCCCATCACAATTTCCACAAAAAACATTGATAAATTTAATATCAAGACAATCCACAAGGCTTTTTTGTACTTGGACGATTGATGAATGGGCTGATTTGAAGTGCAAGAATTTTGGCACGCCATTTTTTTGCTCCTGTTTTAAGATAAAATTTGCTATACTATAAACTCCGTAGTCATTACAGGGTCAAGCCAAAATGTCAAATTTTTTTAAAATAAAACAAGCCAGTGAACAAACAGGCGTACATTTGGAAACCATTCGTTATTATGAAAAACAAGGCTTAATCACCCCTACACATCAACAAAATGGCTATCGTGTGTTTGATGAAAATCAGTTAGAACAATTACGCTTTATTAAAACTTGCCGTAATATCGGTTTTTCTTTAAGTAACATCAAAACGCTGTTGCAATTACAACAAACGCCTAACAAACAATGCGATGAAATCGATGCACTTGCCGAGCAACATTTGGCATATTTGGACGAACAAATCACAGAACTACAACAAGTTAAAACTTTTTTAATGCAATTTGTGGGTTGTGAAAATAAAACTGTTGATAAGTGTCAGATTATTCAAGGTATTAAAGAAAAAGAGTAGCGGAATATTTTTCAGGCAGCCTGAAAACAAAAATGCCGTCTGAAAATTTTCAAACGGCATTTTATTTCATTTAAAAAACAATCAAACCTTAACCACAATCTTACCAATCTATTGATTGCTTGCCATATATTCGTGGGCTTTGACCATTTCATCAAAGGCAAAGATTTTGTCAATTTCTGGGTGTAACTGACCGCTTGCCAAGCCGTCATAGACAAATTGTTTGGCTTTGGCGAGTTTTTCAGGCACGGTGGTGATTTCAAAGAGTTCATAACCCCGCACCGTCAAATGTTTGCCCAAAATCGGGAACACAGGCACGGCAATGTCATCGTGGCTTAATGCTCCGTAAATGATGTAGCGACCGTCTTGTGCCATTCCCTGAAAAATGTGCGATGCCCCTTGCCCGCCCACAGGGTCAAACACCACATTCACGCCTTTGCCATTTGTGATTTTAAGAAGTTGGGCGGTTACATCGTCTTCGCTTGTGACAATCACAAAATCCGCTCCTTTTTCCAAAAGCACATCGCCTTTGGCGTGGGTGCGAGATAAGGCAATCACGGTTGCCCCTTGCATTTTGGCGATTTGGATACTGGCTAAACCAACCGAACTGGTTGCACCGCCCAGCAGCACCACATCGCCTTTTTGTATTTTGCCAAACTCAATCAGTCCGCCATAAGCGGTAACAAACGCCATCCAACTGGCGGACGCTTGTTCCATTGTCAGCGTGTCAGGGTGCTTGACGACTGCGTGTTTGGGCATATTAACAATCTCGCCATAAGTGCCGTATTCAGTAAACATAAAAGACGGAATAATGCTGACCTTATCGCCAATGGCAAATTCGCTCACGCCATTGCCAATCGCTGTTACCACGCCTGCCCCTTCGTAGCCCAAAATCGCAGGGAATACAGGGTCAATCACATACGCCCCTTCTCGGTACATCATTTCGGCACGGTTTAAACCAATGGCGTGGATTTGGATTTGTACTTCATTTTCTTTTGGTGCAGGAACTGCCACACTTACATTCGCCTAACAAGTGCAATTTCCAATAACAGAAAAGGCCAGTATGCGGTGGTATACTGCCTTTCCTGACAAGAAAGATTGCAATATGGCCTACACACAACTGACCTCACACCAAAGATACTACATTTCCAGACATTACCGCAACCTACCCCTAAACCAAATCGCACAGAACATCGGTTGTCATCCCGCCACCGTCAGTCGGGAAATCAGACGGCATTCCGTCAACGGAACCTACTGTTACCGAAAAGCACAACAG
>NZ_PDBT02000127.1:0-2764 GCF_002551535.2 Neisseria sp. N95_16 | reverse complement strand
CCTGGCGGCTTTGGTGAATACCGCGCATGGGGAGGCAGCCAGTAAGATTAAGCAATTGGATCAGCACTATATCGCCCACAAAATCGCCCATGCCGTAGCAGGCTGTGCGGCAGCGGCTGCGAATAAGGGTAAGTGTCAGGACGGTGCGATTGGTGCGGCCGTGGGGGAGATTGTTGGGGAAGCTTTGGTTAAAAATACCGATTTTAGCGGTATGACCCCGGAACAATTAGATCTGGAAGTTAAGAAAATTACCGCCTATGCCAAACTTGCGGCAGGTACAGTTGCAGGCGTAACGGGAGGAGATGTCAATACTGCTGCACAAACCGCACAAAACGCGGTAGAAAATAATGCGGTTAAAGCTGTTGTAACTGCTGCAAAAGTGGTTTATAAGGTAGCCAAAAAAGGATTAAAAAATGGGAGAATCAATGTCAAAGATTTGAAGCAGACATTGAAAGACGAAGGTTATAGTTTAGTAGACAATCTAATTACATTATCAGACGGGACACTAGATTGGAATGATGCCAAAGCCGTTATTGATATTGTGGTTGGAACGGAGTTGAATAAAGCCAATCGGGGCGAGGCTGCTCAAAAAATTAAGGAGACTTTGAACGGCAGTAAGCAATCAGGTATGCGAAGTGCTGGGAAAAATGCAGCTGCTCACGTTACTATTCGAAAGCATTACACTCATCACAAAGAAATGGTTGACGATGTAAAGACACAACTGAAGGCACAAGGGTATAGTGTCAGCAGCCGTGAAATAACGTTCAAAGATGGTTTCGCAAACGGGAGAACAAGACCTGATATTATTGCCAGATCCCCAGATAACAAGCTGGTTATTTATGAGATTAAAACAGGAAATGCCCAATTAAGTATCAGGCAAAGTGAAATATATCCACAAATTCGTGATGGGAATGCCATACCTAAAGGAGATGTTGCTAGTAAATTTGGACTTATTTCAGGCAAGCCATTGAAAGACCAAGGTTATCCAAATGGAATTCCAATTATTGTAAAAAATTTCCCCGGAGCTAAATGATGAATAAAAGAGATATCTCAACTGAACTTAAAAAATTAGGATGGACATATATAAAAGATGAAAATAATGATAAATACTTTCTAAAAAACTATGAAGATTTACAAGTTATCCTCAGCCCAAAGTTAGAAAAAAGAGGGGAAATATTTTATTTTTCTTTAGATCCATCTGTTTCTAGCCGTAAATTCTCAGAAATCTGCAATTATATAATTTGTGAAGAAAGAGAGTTTTACTATTTAATTTCCAGACATGGATTACTTGCCCCACCTTTAGAAAAAGGACTCCCTGAAAGTGAATTTGAATTGATAAATATAGAGATTTTTAATGATTTATTAGCTGAAGCAAGCATTTGGGCAAAATACCAGGAGATAGATAAAGCTTTACAATATTATGCTGAAGCCCCAACAACTTGGCCAGGTATTGCACCATTATATCACCTTGCTGCATTAGTCATGCAAGAGAATAAAGATCGTCTTAAACATTATCAACAAAGTTTCCTTGAAGGAAACCGATTGGGTTTTGTTCCTTATATTACAGATGAGGTTATAAATAGAGCTGTTCAATTAGTAAACAGCAATCGATAGCAATCGATAGCAATCGTAGGGTGGGCACTTGCTGCCCACGCAATTTAATATGACTTTTTATATTTATTAAAAGTAAATGCCGTCTGAACAATTCTAAGTCTTTCAGACGGCATTTCCTTATTCAAAACCACGCTTTTGACCGTTTGGCAGAAACAGGCTAATCGTCGCAGCACCGTCGAAACACTCAAATTACCGAGCTTTACCGGCACAACTGCTGCTGTATTGACCGCACCCGACGGCTACATCGTCGATATTCCCAAAGGCAATCTGAAAACCGAAATCGAACCGTAACCTCCTACCATCTCTCTTAGATTCAGCAGAAATATTCCCTCCCTCCTCCCCCAAAAAAACAAAAACTGACTTTGCCGATCTCTCCGGCACTTCGCAGCTCACGGAATCGACAAAGTCTATTTTTATTTTACACCCTACAGCGGGAGTTCCCATCAGGAATTTTTTGTAAAGCAATATTACGAAAATACTTGAATACTTGGTGCGATAGCCATATTACTGAAAATAAACCATACAACAATAACCGAGACTATCATATCTTTAAGATTGAGTCCCATATAGCCTTTATTAATGGCTCAAAATTATCGTGTAAAACAATTACCTGTTGCGCTGTAATTTGATGGGAGTAATTATGTAAGGTACCATGTAATATATCCAAACCAGCAACACCCGTACCTTTTTTAGGGCATTCACTTTCTAATGTGGCTAATTGTTTAGCATTAATTGTTTCGCTATTTTTTTGATTTATGTGCTTTGCCACTCCTAAAATTTTTTCTCTTAAAGTCGAGCCTTCCTTGATTGTGCAAGTATTCCCACCATCATGAAAACAGATTTTTTCTTTTTGGCTAAAAATATAGCAAGCTGTAGCCTGCATGAAACCTAAAATCCACGTGTAGGGTGTGTGCTTCAGCACGCACGTGTTCCATGATTTACAGCTCAATGCCGTCTGAAAAGCTCAAGATTTTTTCAGACGGCATTTGTTATGCAAGTAAATATTCAGATTCTCTATACCGCCCAGACGCGTGAGTGCTGAAGACACTCCCCTACGCTTGCTGCAGAACTTTCGGGTAAAACCGGTGTGAGCATTAGCGCACCGTATGCCAATGAAAACAGCCGCATCCTGCTCAGCACCACGGATATC
>NZ_PDBT02000126.1:0-2940 GCF_002551535.2 Neisseria sp. N95_16 | reverse complement strand
CTGTTGTGCTTTTCGGTAACAGTAGGTTCCGTTGACGGAATGCCGTCTGATTTCCCGACTGACGGTGGCGGGATGACAACCGATGTTCTGTGCGATTTGGTTTAGGGGTAGGTTGCGGTAATGTCTGGAAATGTAGTATCTTTGGTGTGAGGTCAGTTGTGTGTAGGCCATATTGCAATCTTTCTTGTCAGGAAAGGCAGTATACTACCGCATACTGGCCTTTTCTGTTATTGGAAATTGCACTTGTTAGGCGAATGTAAGCTCTTCTGATGATTTTGACACCCAAGTAGCTATCCAACAGCATACGGTGCGTCCAATCCAAATTACAGCGCAACGCCACTGATAAGCGCCAAACAATTTGGCGCATACGCTCGATTGGCGGCATTTGCGGCGCAAAATCGAATGATAATCTGCCCAATGAACAGGCATTGAATTCCTGCAACATGATTTTGATAAATTCATCTTTATCGGGAAACATCGATTCGTATGTTTGTGGGGAAATATTGAGGTGCTTGGAGATGACCTCAGCAGTTAAGCCTTCATATCCGTGACTCGGATAGAGCTTGATGCCGGCACGCACCAATTGCATGGCGGTGACACTGTTCATGATATTCTCCTTGTGATTATTTTGTTTTAATTGGACATTCGTCCAACGAGAAAATACTATACCCCCGATAGCTTATTAAACGCAAGCAAAATTTTTAAAAAAAAGCCGTGTGAATCATGTAGATGCATGATTCACACGGCTTTATGTAGATTCAATAAAATCAGTTGATTTAGAACGGAACGTATGTAGTCGGATTAACCGGTTTACCGTTTTGACGCACTTCAAAATGCAATTGGTTGCGTGGTGCATCGGTGCTGCCCATTTTGGCAATAATCTGACCACGTTTCACAGTTTGACCTTCGTTGACCATCAGGCTTTGGTTATGGCCGTAAGCAGTCAGGAAAGTAGAATTGTGCTGCACAATCACCAAATTACCGTAGCCGCGCAAGCCTGAGCCGGCATACACGACTTTACCGTCGGCAGCAGCAACCACAGATTGACCGGCGTTACCGGCGATGTCGACACCTTTATTGTTGCCGCCGAAATTAGTAATCACGTTACCCACGGTCGGACGCTGCCAAGTGATGCCGCTCACGGTGCGGGTAGCACCAGTTGATACGGTGGCGGTAGTGGCCGGAGTAGAAACTGGAGCGGCTGCCGGTGTGCTGGCTGCGGTGGTCGCAGGTGCTACATAGCCTGCCGGTTTCACGCGCAAAACTTGGCCCACGCTGATGGTGTTGTCGGCCAGATTGTTCCATGAGCGCAAGTCATTTTGGTTGATGCCATAGCGTTTAGAAATATTGTAAACGGTATCGCCGCGCACCACGGTATGCGTAGCTGCATTCACGTCAACCGGTGCGTAAGACGGCACATAAGTACCGCCGGTTGAACCGGTGTAAGCAGGCGTAGAAACAGGTTGCGTGGCAGGTGGAACGTATGGCGCATCAGTGGCCACGGTAGAAGCCGCATTCGGATCGTATGGATTGGCGCCGTATGGATTGGTTGCCGTTGAAGTCGAGCCGGTGGAAGAAGTACCGTCGACAACAGGTGCAGGTTGCTGGCTGGCACATGCGCTTAAGAATAATGCCAAAGCGGCCGAGCCGGCATAGAATGCGGTTTTTTTCAACATATGGATGACCTTCGTTTGGGGGTTTTCTATTTCTGTTGGGGCATATCATAATCAAAATATGCCCCATTCTCAAGTGTTGTATGGGTAAAATGACAAACTAATCTGATGAGCGCAGCTGTTTTTGCTCGAGCTATTTGTCTGTTTTTAGGCCGATTTATGCTTGAGGCCGTCTGAAAATTTTTACTTTAGCAAAAGTAAACCGATTGTTCACGCTTATTTTGAAGCCGGCTTATGCGGCGCATTTTGCCAAAATGCACGCACGCCGCTGAGTTCTTCATGCGAGGTTAAATCAATTTGCAGAGGCGTTACCGTGATGAAACCCGCTTCGCACTCGCCAAAATCCGTGCCTTGTTCGCGGTCGGAAATGTCGCCGACCGGGCCAATCCAATACACCGGCTCGCTGCGCGGATTGGTCGTCGGTACAATGCTTTGCGCGTGGTGACGCCGCCCCAAACGCGTGATTTTAATGCCCTGGATGTCTTCCGGCGCAACCGCTGGGATATTGATGTTCCACAGCATGGGGGGGTGCGGCGGATTTTTCAGCAGATGCTCGAGCAGCAACCACGCGGCTTTTTCGGCGGTTTCCCAATAGCGGCCGCTGAAATCGTTTAACGAAATCGCCACCGCCGGAATGCCCATTAAATAGGCTTCTGTTGCCGCAGCGACTGTGCCCGAATACAGCGTGTCATCGCCCATATTTGCACCATTGTTGATGCCGGACAGCACCAAATCGGGCTGAAATTCGGGCAGCGCGTGCAAACCGAGATGGATGCAGTCGGTCGGTGTGCCGCTCACATAATAAAAACCGTTTTCCGCTTGGCGGATGCGCAAAGGCCGGTCGAGCGTTAAGGAATTACTCACGCCGCTGCGGTCGCGTTCGGGTGCCACCACGCGCACGTTGGCAAATTCTGCCGCCACGCGCGCCAAAATCGCGATGCCCGGCGCAAGATAACCGTCGTCATTGCAAATTAAAATATTCATGCGTAATCCCCGAATGATGATGAATGCGATTGTAAATGCACGGTTTGCAATTTGTCTATGTTTCAGACGGCCTTGTGTGTTAGTAAGGCCCTTACATTCGCCTAACAAGTGCAATTTCCAATAACAGAAAAGGCCAGTATGCGGTAGTATACTGCCTTTCCTGACAAGAAAGATTGCAATATGACCTACACACAACTGACCTCACACCAAAGATACTACATTTCCAGACATTACCGCAACCTACCCCTAAACCAAATCGCACAGAACATCGGTTGTCATCCCG
>NZ_PDBT02000125.1:0-2948 GCF_002551535.2 Neisseria sp. N95_16 | reverse complement strand
CTGTTGTGCTTTTCGGTAACAGTAGGTTCCGTTGACGGAATGCCGTCTGATTTCCCGACTGACGGTGGCGGGATGACAACCGATGTTCTGTGCGATTTGGTTTAGGGGTAGGTTGCGGTAATGTCTGGAAATGTAGTATCTTTGGTGTGAGGTCAGTTGTGTGTAGGCCATATTGCAATCTTTCTTGTCAGGAAAGGCAGTATACTACCGCATACTGGCCTTTTCTGTTATTGGAAATTGCACTTGTTAGGCGAATGTAAGGGCCTTCTTAATGGCGAAGAAGATTTGTATCATACAAGATAAAGCGAAGAGATATTTTGATTATTTGCTATTTATTTATCAAAAGGCCGTCTGAAAAAATGGATTTCAGACGGCCTTTTTAGATAACAGATTTAGTTGGTTTCTGCCAACAATGCTTCGCGGCTTTCCAATACTTGGTCGATTAAGCCGTATTCTTTGGCTTCATCGGCAGACATGTAATTGTCGCGGTCGGTATCGCGTTGCAAATCAGCCAAATCGCGGTCGCAATGTTTCGCCAGCAAACGGTTGAGTTTTTCTTTAATCTTAATCAGCTCTTTGGCATGGATTTCGATGTCGGATGCTTGGCCGGATAAGCCACCGTGAATCAATGGTTGGTGAATCATGATGCGGCTGTTTGGCAGGGCAAAGCGTTTGCCTTTTTCGCCGGCAGACAGCAAGAATGCGCCCATACTGGCAGCCTGACCCAAACACAAAGTCGATACGTTAGGCTTAATGAAATTCATGGTGTCGTAAATCGACATGCCTGCGGTAACCGAGCCGCCCGGGGAATTGATGTAGAAATAAATATCCTTATCCGGATTTTCGCTTTCTAAAAACAGCAATTGCGCCACCACCAGATTGGCAGATTCGTCGGTTACGGGGCCGACTAAAAATACAATGCGCTCTTTCAGCAAGCGGGAATAAATATCGAAAGCGCGTTCGCCACGGCCGCTTTGTTCGATAACGGTGGGAACGAGATAGTTTTGAATGTCTGGAGTCATGCGGACTTTTCCTGTCAGTAAGTGATACGGAAATCGGTAAATCATCTTTTCCGTATATGGTGCCAAATGGCCGGCATTTCAACGTATGGCGGTTTAACATAAAAATAATACAGCGTTGCCATCGTCCTTATGTCGGATATACAAGCGGCCGCTGTTGCCTTATTTTATTTTTATTGTAAACAACGATAATGCACTCAAGAAGCAAAAAGCACCAAAGCGCGCTTTGCGCGCCGCTTTAGTGCTTCATGATGTCATTTTTCAGACGGCAGATTAGGCTTGTGCGCCCATTACTTCGTCAAATGACAAGGTTTTTTCAGTAACTTTGGCTTTGCCCAATACGAAGTCAACCACGTTGCTTTCAACGGCCAAAGAAGTCGGGCCTTGCAAGCGGCTTTCGTCGCCGTAGTACCAGTCGATGACTTCTTGTGGATCTTCGTAGCTTTCAGCAAAGTTGGCCACAACGGCTTTGATTTGCTCTTCAGTTGGTTCCAGTTTGTTTTCTTCAACCACTTTAGCCAAAATCAAGCCCAAAGATACGCGGCGCTCGGCTTGCTCTTTGAACATGTCGATTGGCAAATCCAAGTTGGCAGCATCAGCCATGCCTTGGTTTACGAAGTTTTGTTTCATTTCGTTGGCCAAGCGGGTAGCTTCTTCGTTTACCAAAGCGTTAGGCACTTGCAATTCAGATGCTTTCAATAAAGCTTCCATTACAGAATCTTTGGTTTGGTCTTGAATGCGGCGCTCAACTTCGCGACCAACATTTTTCTTCACTTCTTCACGCATTTTAGCCACATCGCCGTCTGCAATGCCCAGGGCTTTAGCGAAATCAGCGTCCACTTCCGGCAAGGTCGGCTCAGAAACGTTGTTCAAAGTGATGGTGAACACGGCAGTTTTACCGGCCACTTCTTTGCCGTGGTATTCTTCAGGGAAGTTTACTTCAACGTCTTTGCTTTCGCCGGCTTTCATGCCCACAACGCCTGCTTCGAATTCAGGCAACATTTGACCCGCGCCCAATACGAATGCGTAGTTTTTAGAAGAACCGCCTTCAAACAATTCGCCGTCGATTTTGCCTTCAAAATCGATGATTACGCGGTCGTCGTTTTTCGCTTCGCGCTCAACGTGGTTGTAGCGGGTACGTTGTTTGCGCAGGATTTCAACTGTTTGGTCAACTTCGGCATCGCCAACGTTGGCCGTTACTTTTTCAACTTCTTGTGCAGACAAGTCGCCAATCACGACTTCAGGAAATACTTCAAAAATCGCAGCGATTTTGAAAGATTCTTGGTCGTCTTGCTCTTCCACGCCTTCAAAACGTGGGAAACCGGCTACTTTCAGGTTTTCGCTTACCGCGATGTCGTAGAATGCACGTTGAACCAATTCGTTCATCACATCGTTTTGCGCGCTTGCGCCGTACATTTGCGCAACCATTTTCAATGGGGCTTTGCCCGGACGGAAGCCGTCGATTTTTACGCGGCGTTGGGTTTGTTTCAAACGTTTGTCGGTTTCTGCGTTGATTTCAGCCCAAGGCAGAGACACAATTACTTTGCGTTCCAAGTTTTCTAAAGTTTCTACAGTTACGCTCATCGTAAGCCCTTAAATATCTTGTTGATTAATGGATGGAAACCTGTTTGCGTGATTTGCCTTCAAAGGCGGCAAAACAACAATCGGCAGCCTCAGGCGGCCATTGGTTGCAAAAGGGATAAAATTCAGCCGACTAGTATAGCACAATGTTTGAATAATAGGCGATAAGGCCGTCTGAAAATTGGTCGATTCAGACGGCCTGTGGTGTGATTTGAATCAGCAGGTAACAAAATAAACCATGATTCAGATTAGGGCGTGTCCTCAATTTAACTTAGCATGAATAATAGAGCAAGCCAAGTAAAGCATCGATTTAAAATTACGAGCTAATTTCTCATAGCGAGTAGCAAT
>NZ_PDBT02000124.1:0-2978 GCF_002551535.2 Neisseria sp. N95_16 | reverse complement strand
GGTAGGTTGCGGTAATGTCTGGAAATGTAGTATCTTTGGTGTGAGGTCAGTTGTGTGTAGGCCATATTGCAATCTTTCTTGTCAGGAAAGGCAGTATACCACCGCATACTGGCCTTTTCTGTTATTGGAAATTGCACTTGTTAGGCGAATGTAAGGGCCTTGTGCTTTCAAAGCAATCTGATATGGGCTATAATTTCAGGTTTTTCAATCGCCTAGCGCGGTTTGTTTTAATGTGAACAGAAAGAAGTTATGACTGCTGCGAAAAAGCCTTTGGGCGAAAAGCAGATGGCGGTATTAATGGCGATGTTGATTGCACTGATGCCGTTTTCGATTGATGCGTATCTGCCGGCGATTCCCGAAATGGCGGAAGACTTGGGCTCGAATATCCACCGAATCGAGCAGAGCCTGAGTATGTTTATGTTTGGTGCGGCATTTGGCCAATTGGTTGGTGGCTCGGTGTCAGACATCAAAGGGCGCAAACCGGTGGCGTTGGTCGGGCTGTCGCTGCATTTCATCAGCGTGCTGGGACTGACGATGATCAGCAACGTCGACCAATTGCTGACCTTGCGTGCGCTGCAGGCGTTTGGCGCAGGCATGACGGTGGTGGTGGTCGGTGCTTTGGTGCGCGACCATTACGATGGGCGTAAAGCGGCGCAGATGTTTGCGCTGATTGGCATTATTTTGATGATTGTGCCACTGATGGCACCGATGGTCGGTGCGTTGTTGCAGAGTTTGGGCGGTTGGCGCGCGATTTTCTGGTTTTTAACCGCTTATAGCGTGTTATTGTTGGTGTTGGTAACATTTTTCCTGCCCAAACCGACGCGCACCGATAAAATCAGCCGCGAGATTTTTGCTGTGGTCGGTGGCCGGTTTAAGCATGTATTGCGCAATAAAGGCGCGATGGGTTATCTGTTTTTCCAAGCATTCAGTTTTGCTTCGATGTTTGCTTTTTTGACTGAATCTTCGTTTGCTTATATGCATTTATACGAAGTGTCGTCGCACGGCTATGCGTGGATTTTTGGTTTGAACATCATCACCATGGCCTTGTTCAACCGCGTAACGGCATGGCGCTTGAAAACCGGCGTGCATCCGCAGAATATTTTGCGCTGGGGCATTATCATTCAGTTTGCCGCCAATTTATCGATGGTGCTGCTGGTGTTGGTGAGTGATTTGCCGCCGATGTGGGCGCTGGTCGGTTGTGTGATGTTGTCTGTCGGTACGCAAGGTTTGGTCGGCGCCAATACGCAGGCGTGCTTTATGAGCTATTTCAAGAAAGAAGGTGGCAGCGCCAATGCGGTGTTGGGCGTGTGTCAATCGGTGATTGGCGCGGTAATGGGCATGCTGACCACATGGCTGCACAACGGCACGGCCTTGATTATGCCGGTGATGATGCTCACGGCGACGGTATGCGGTATTGTGCTGTTGTGGGTGTGTTCGCATGAAGCGTGGATTGAAAATGACAAAAACCGCGGCGAGCTTAAATAAAAATAGTAGTTTTACCTGATTGGTGCAATGAAATACTGTTTTTCCGCAATCATTGGGCTTTAATGCTTTAATTTCTATTATCAGGCCGTCTGAAAGCCTTTCAGACGGCCTGTTTAATGCTAAAATCGCTACATTCACGAATCATGCAAGAGAAACATCATGTCGATTGATGAACAGTTAAAACCCCACCGCGATGCGATTGACGAAATCGACGCCACCGTATTGCGCTTGTTGAACCAACGTGCCGGTCATGCCCACGCCATTGGCGAACTCAAAGGCACCGGCACAGTATATCGCCCTGAGCGCGAAGCCGCCGTATTGCGCCGCATTCAGGCATTGAACGAAGGCCCGTTGCCGAATGAATCGGTGGCGCGCCTGTTCCGCGAAATCATGAGTGAATGTCTGGCGATGGAGCGCCCGCTCACCATTGCTTATTTGGGCCCGCAAGGCACGTTTACCCAACAAGCCGCCATCAAGCATTTCGGCCATGCGGCTTATACCCAAGCCTGCACCACCGTGGATGATTGTTTCAAGCTGGTGGAAACGCGCCAAGCTGATTACTTGGTGGCGCCGGTGGAAAATTCGACCGAAGGCTCAATCGGCCGCACTTTGGATTTGCTGGCCGTATCCGCCCTTAAAGCCTGCGGTGAAGTGGTGGTGCGCATTCATCATAATTTGCTGCGTAAAAACAGCTATGAAATCAACGGTGTGACCAAAGTTTTTGCCCACGCGCAAGCCTTGGCGCAATGTAACGACTGGCTGGGTCGCAACCTGCCCAATGCCGAGCGTATTCCGGTTTCCAGCAATGCCGAAGCCGCACGCATTGTGGCCGAGTCTGACGATGGCACCTTAGCCGCGATTGCCGGTATTACCGCAGCGGAAATTTATCAATTAAACATTGCCGGTGACTGCATCGAAGATGAACCGAACAACACCACGCGCTTTTTGGTGCTCGGCCATCAAGATACCAGCAGCACCGGCAGCGATAAAACTTCATTGGTGATTTCAACACCAAACCGTGCAGGTGCGGTGATGGGTTTACTGCAGCCGTTTACCGATTTGGGCATTTCCATGACCAAATTTGAGAGCCGCCCGAGCAAATCGGCTTTGTGGGAATATTTGTTCTTTATTGATATCGAAGGCCATAAAGACGATGAGCGCGTGCAAAAAGCCCTACAATTATTGAGCGAACGTGCATCGTTTGTGAAAGTGATTGGCTCGTATCCGACTGTGGTGTTGTAAGGTTTTAAATAAACAAAAGGCCATCTGAAACCTGATTTGTGGGTTTCAGACGGCCTTTATTTTTATAAACATGGACTAGGGCGTGTCCCTAATTTGAATAAGCCCAAAAAAGCCCTATTTTAACCCTATATTCCAACGAAATATAGGCAAATACAAACAATGGCGAGAACCGCAATAACTGACAACATATGGGAACAATTACAAACAACCATGAAAGCGCACGGCTGTCATCAATGGAAGAACGACCGTAC
>NZ_PDBT02000123.1:0-3253 GCF_002551535.2 Neisseria sp. N95_16 | reverse complement strand
ATTGCTACTCGCTATGAGAAATTAGCTCGTAATTTTAAATCGATGCTTTACTTGGCTTGCTCTATTATTCATGCTAAGTTAAATTGAGGACACGCCCTAATCAGTGATACAAAAAAAAGGAATGCAGAAAACTGCATTCCTTTTATTTTCAGACGACCTTTAGGCTATTAACCGCGCTTACCTGCCGGACGGCTTGATTTACCATAGCCGCCTTTACCGCCAAAGTCACCGCCTGATTTGCGTTTGCCTTTAAAATCCGAGCCGCTCTTTTTGAAGCCTTCCGATTTTTTAAAGCCTTCGCTGCGTGGTTTAAAGCCATCTTCACTGCGCTCACTGCGGGCTTTACCACCAAAGCCACCTTCGCTGCGCGGTTTACCGCCTTTGCGATCACCGAATTTACGGTCACGATCGCCGTAGCCACCTTTAGCAAATCGGCCACCGCTGCCTTTCGGTTTACCGCCGGTAGATTTGCGTTTGCGAGTCGGCTCCATGCCTTCCACGGTTACTTCATTCAATTTGCGGTCGATGTATTTTTCAATTTTGTGTACTTTAATGTATTCGTTCACTTCAGCAAACGTCACCGCGATACCGGTGCGGCCAGCACGGCCGGTACGGCCGATACGGTGTACATAATCTTCCGCCTGTTTCGGCAAATCGTAGTTAATCACGTGGGTGATGGTCGGCACGTCGATACCGCGTGCAGCCACATCAGTCGCCACCAAAATTTTGCAACGGCCTTTGCGCAAATCCATCAAGGTGCGGTTGCGCCAGCCTTGCGGCATGTCGCCGTGCAAACAGTTGGCAGCAAAACCTTTTTCATACAATTCATCAGCCAACACTTCGGTCATGACTTTAGTTGAGGTGAAAATCACGCATTGGTCGATATTGGCATCGCGCAGAATATGGTCGAGCAAGCGGTTTTTATGGCGCATATCGTCGCAATACAATAATTGCTCTTCGATTTTGCCTTGGTCGTCAACGCGCTCAACTTCAATCACTTCCGGATTCTTGGTCAGCTTACGCGCCAGTTTACCAACGGCACCGTCCCAAGTCGCAGAAAACAACAAAGTCTGGCGGTCTTCCGGTGTGGCTTCAACGATGGTTTCGATGTCGTCGATAAAACCCATATCCAACATGCGGTCGGCTTCATCCAGAATCAGCACTTCCAAGCGGTCGAAATCAATTTTGCCACTGCTCATCAAGTCCATCAAACGGCCCGGGGTAGCCACTACCAAATCAACCGGTTTGCTCAACGCGCGGGTTTGATAACCGAATGATGCGCCGCCAACAATGCTGACGGTGCGGAACCAACGCATATTTTGCGCATAAGTCAGCGCGCTTTTCTCGACTTGTGCCGCCAATTCGCGGGTTGGAGTCAGTACCAAAGCGCGCGGGCCTTTGCCGTTTTTTTCGCTGCGTTTGGTTAAGCGTTGCAGGGTCGGCAGCAAGAAAGCAGCGGTTTTACCCGAACCGGTTTGCGCCGAAGCCATGATGTCACGGCCTTCCAAAGCCACCGGCACCGACTGCGCCTGAATCGGGGTTGGTGAATCGTAGCCCGCGCTTTGCAACGCAGACAAAATGTTTTTATCAAGATTTAAATCAGCAAATTTAATAGACATGACTATCCTAAAGACACAACAACAACTTCCGACTGAACATTTCAGACGGCCTGAAGCAAAGGATAAGTAACGGGAAATCAGTTACAAGGTTGTCGCAAGCCCTGTGGCTTGTAAGTTAACATCGACGACAACCTGCAAATATGCGTGAAAGCAAAAAGATATAAGAAACGCGGCACAATACCGGTTAATAGGTTTGAAGACGATGGCTTCATAAAAATAAAGACGAATGGCGGATAATATAGACTTCGCCATATTCGGTCAAGCACAAATGCGTTAATTGGCGTAAAATAGCCATTTTATTCAGCAGGCCGTCTGAAAATGACCGACATCACACCATTCGCCAACCGCTTGGGCAAAAACATCAAACACCTGATGAAATGGGCCAAACGCAACCAAATCGAAGCATGGCGCATTTACGACCGCGATATTCCACAATTCCCTTTTGCCATCGACGTGTATGGCGACCACATTCATTTGCAGGAATACGACACCGGCTGGCTGATGCAACCGGAAGAATACGAAGCATGGCTGAACGATGTGTTGGAAGCCATCGGTTTTGTCACCGGCTTTTCGCCCGAGCAAATCCACCTCAAACGCCGCGAGCGCCAAAAAGGCACGCAGCAATATGAGAAAACCGGCAAATCCGGCGAAGATTTCATCATCAGCGAAAACGGCCGCCGCTTTTGGGTCAATCTTGATAAATATTTAGACACCGGCCTTTTTCTCGACCACCGCAATACCCGCAAAAAAGTCGGCGACAGCACCCAAGGCAAACGCTTTTTAAACCTGTTTTCCTACACCGGCAGCTTTACCGTGTATGCCGCAACCGGCGGCTCCATCAGCAGCGAAACCGTCGATTTATCTAATACTTATCTGGATTGGGCAAAACGCAATTTTGAATTAAACGGCATTGATTCAGTTGCACACAAAATCGTACGCGCCGATGTGTTTCAATACTTAAAAAATGCTGAAGCCGAAGGCAAAAAGTTTGACCTGATTGTGATGGATCCGCCGAGCTTTTCCAACAGCAAAAAAATGCTCGATATTCTCGACATCCAGCGCGACCAAATGACTTTAATCAACGGCGCCATGAAGCTGCTCGCTTCAGACGGCCTGATGTATTTTTCAAACAATTTACGCAGCTTTGAATTGCATCCCGAAGTCAGCGAAAAATATGCCGTGAAAGATGTGAGCAAGCAATCCGTTCCCGATGATTTTCGCAACAAGAAAATCCATCAATGCTGGGAAATCCGCCACAAATAATTTCAGACGGCCTAAAATCAAATCAGGCCGTCTGAAAAAGAATTCATGAAAAATAAGGAGCTATGATGTCTGCACTCGAATTGATTTCACGCAACAAAATGTTCAACGGCCACCAAGAGCGCTACCGCCACGCTTCCGGCGTCAACGGCTGCGACATGACCTTCAGCATTTATCTGCCGCCACAAGCCTTGCAAGGCTACCGTGTGCCGGTGTTGTATTGGCTCTCCGGCCTGACCTGCACCGATGAAAACTTTACCCAAAAATCCGGTGCGTGTGGGGTACTGTTAGTTTTTGCACCGGAACATCAAACCAATAAAAAAGGCTGAAATCCTGAAAAGACGTGGATTTCGGCCTTTTTTGCGTCTAAAAAA
>NZ_PDBT02000122.1:0-3294 GCF_002551535.2 Neisseria sp. N95_16 | reverse complement strand
CCGCCGACCGAGAAAGACATTGGACTATGAGACACCGGGTGATCTGTTTTCAGCAGCCCTTGCCAATGGCATTTGAGCGTTGCACTTGAAATGCGAATGTAAGTTTTCAGACGGCCTCAATGTCGGTTTAAATACTTGCTAAACCCGATAGCAAACCCTAAAATCGAATGCTCCATCATTCCTATTGCGAAGAACACACCATGTCTGCCCAGCCGATTTACAATTTCTCCGCCGGCCCTGCCGTTTTGCCTGAAGCCGTTTTGCGTACCGCCCAGCAAGAAATGCTGGATTACAACGGCACCGGTTTCCCCGTGATGGCCATGAGCCACCGCTCCGATATGTTTATGTCGATTTTGCATCATGCCGAACAAGATTTGCGCCAACTGTTAAACATTCCCAATAATTATAAAGTGCTTTTTTTACAAGGCGGTGCAACCACACAATTTAATATGACCGCGATGAATCTGGCGCATGGTTTCGAGCGCATTGATGCCGTGATTACCGGCAACTGGAGCCGCTTGGCAGCCGAGCAAATGCCGCTTTTGGGCGATGCTCAAGTCAACATCGCGGCGCATGGCGGTGAATTGTTTGATTACAAAGACTTGCCTGCCGTGGAAGACTGGAATATTTCCAAAGATTCGGCTTTTGTGCATTTTGCCATCAATGAAACCGTCAACGGCTTGCAATATCAAGACGTGCCAAAACTTTCAAATGGCATGCCGCCTTTGGTGTGTGATATGTCGAGTGAAATTTTATCGCGTAAATTTAACGTGGCTGATTACGGTTTGATTTATGCCGGCGCACAGAAAAACATCGGTCCGGCCGGCGTAACTGTGGTCATTATCCGCGATGATTTGCTGGATCGCTGCCCGAAAAATATTCCAAGCGTGTTCAACTACCGCACCCACATCGAAAAAGACGGCATGTACAACACACCGTCTACCTACCCGATTTACATGTCGGGCTTGGTGTTCCGCTGGCTGCAAACGCAAGGCGGTGTGAAAGCCATCGAAGCGGTGAACAACCTCAAAGCCAAAACGCTTTATGATGCCATCGATAGCAGCGGCGGCTTCTACATCAACCCGATTGCCGTCAACGCCCGCTCTAAAATGAATGTGGTGTTCAAAACCGACAACGACAAACTGGATAAAATGTTCGTGCAAGAAGCCGATTTGCGCGGCTTGCGTTTACTCAAAGGCTACAAAACAGTCGGCGGTATGCGTGCCAGCATTTACAACGCCATGCCACTGGCCGGTGTGGAAGCCTTGGTCGAATTTATGCAGGATTTCCAACGCCGCTACGGTTGATTGAAAACAAAATCATAGGCCGTCTGAACATTTCAGACGGCCTTCTTTTATGACTCACCCATTCGCTTGAAAAAATATTTTGTGCCATAAAGAACCATCACACATCCAATCACAGGAATCTCTCATGAACGCTCTCGAATTATTAACCACCCGACGCTCGTCTAAAAAACTGGTCGCCCCCGCACCCAATGCCGAACAATTGGAAATCATGCTGCAAGCGGCAACCCAAGTGCCGGATCATGGCAATATGCGCCCGTTTAAATTTACCGTAATTCAAAGTGAAGCCGGTTTAACCCGCTTTCGCGAACTCTTGCGCCAAACGGTTACCGAGTTGAACTTCGGTGAAGAATCAATGAAAAAAGCGGAAAAAGTCGGCCACATGGCGCCGATGGTAATTGGCGTGACCTTTGCGCCGAACCAAAATGTGCCAAAACCCAAACCGGAATGGGAACAAATGCTCAGCGCCGCATGCTCGGCCTATGGCTTGCAATTAGCGGCTACCGCACAAGGTTTTGATAATGTTTGGATTACCGGCTTGTGGACCAACAGCCCATTGTTGCGCGAAGCTTTTGGCTGCGGCGAGAAAGACAAAATCATTGGCCTGATTATGGTCGGCACACCCGATGAAGAAACCGGTGGCGCGAAAAACACCGATTTGGATTCGTTTGTGACTTATTGGTAATCAATCCAACAAAATATCAAAAAAGGCCGTCTGAAAGTAAATCCTACTTTCAGACGGCCTTTGATTCATCATGAAAACATTACGCCGGATTCATGAAGGTTTCAATTTCCTGCAAAGAAATTTCAGGTGTCGCTCCATGGCGTGAAGCCACTAAAGCACCCAATGCGCAGGCAAAGGTTACGGCTTCTTGTGGGTCGGCATTGTTCAACAGCTTATACGTCAAACCGGCCAAAAAGCTGTCGCCCGAGCCAACGGTATCGGCTACTTTCACGCGGAAACCGCTGTGGCGGTAAAGCTGGCCGTCGCGATACAAGGCTGCGCCATGACTGCCCAACGTCACCACCAAAGTTTCCACACCGGTGAGCTTGGCGACATAAGCGATATTTTGCTCAATCGAATGATAAGGCGAACCGTACACTTCAGCCAATTCGTACAATTCATCGTCATTCAATTTCACCATGTCAACTTTCTTCATGGTCGCCAACAGGCGGTCGGTATCGTAATGCGGCTTGCGAAGATTGACATCAAAAATCTTGAATTTGGCTTGCTCCAGCAATTGCTCCAGCGTGGCGTGGGAAACTTCGTCACGAGTGGCCAGGCTGCCGAAAATAAACGCATCGGATTCGGCTACACGCTGCAAAGCTTCCGGCTGCACCTGAATGCGGTCCCAAACACAAGGGTAAACAATTTCGTATGAAGCGCTACCGCTTTTATCCAGCGATACTTTCACCAAACTGGTGGCTTGGTCAGGGCAAATCTGCACAAGGTCGGCATTCACGCGCTTACTCAGAATCTGGCGCAACAATTCTTCGCCGTCTTCATCGTCGCCGCGGCAGCTGATGATGCTGCTGTCCGCACCTAAGGCCTTCAGGCGAACAACCACATTCAGCGGCGCACCGCCCAATACTTTTCCGCTTGGGAAATCGTCCCACAGCACTTCACCGAAACTGGTTACTTTCATGCTCAATCTTCCTTAATTAACAACCTACACAATTTTCCAACACAATATCTTTAATTTCCCAATATCATAAACATCTCAAACAACCGTTGCAATACTGGCCATGAGGACAAAACCGTTTATCCCCGAATGATTTTGGCGCATTATTGAGAATAAACTACCGGCCATCTCTACTATCCATCAGACTTTGAACATGAGTATACTGCCAACAATTATTTTTATTCATTTAAGCTGATATTCTCTTTTACCTAGGGCGTGTCCTCAATTTAACTTAGCATGAATAATAGAGCAAGCCAAGTAAAGCATCGATTTAAAATTACGAGCTAATTTCTCATAGCGAGTAGCAA
>NZ_PDBT02000121.1:0-3698 GCF_002551535.2 Neisseria sp. N95_16 | reverse complement strand
CCGCCGACCGAGAAAGACATTGGACTATGAGACACCGGGTGATCTGTTTTCAGCAGCCCTTGCCAATGGCATTTGAGCGTTGCACTTGAAATGCGAATGTAAGAGTAAGCCTTTGCCCATCAACTGTTCGCGAATATTCCGCCACTGTTTGGCTGTCAAACCGGCTTCGCTGAATACAATGTCGTTATTCAACGAAACCCATTCGCCGGGCATGCATTTTTCGGTGAAATAACTCAGAAAATAGCCTTGGGTAACCGACTGCATAGCTTCGGCAAACTGCTTGACATAGGTTGCTGGCTCGTCCCATAAGGCGGCCAAACCTTTCAAAGCAGCATAATTAGGCTCATTGTAACCGGGTGTGACAGAAAAACCAGGCACAAATAAAGAAGCTTTGATGTCCATGTTTATTCTCCGAAATATTTGGTATCGGTAATCACGGTATACAGCTGCCCCAGATTGAGGTCAGGGTATTCGTCTGCCAAGAGCTGATAGCGCAGGTACAGGTTCTTTTCCGGTTCCGTTGTCTGCCAGCTTTTTAGAATCCGAAGGCGCATGGCAATAGGGGGCATTCTCAGACGGCCTTTCAGAACGGGCACGCCTAGCTCGAAACGGATTTTTCTGATTTCTTCCGCCGTAACCAACGGACACAGATCCACCACCATCTGATTGCTGGCTTTGCGGGCAATCAGCCAACGGACACGCTGCAATTCTTCCGAGCGTTGCCGCACGTTTTTTTCCAATGTGTACAATTGGCGTTTCAAGGCATCAAGATTGATTAAATAAGTCACGACCCCGGGAGATTGCTTGGCCAGTTTTTCAAGTTGCTCGGCATCCATTTGGCGCAGCTTATCCAGAGTTTGCTTGTATTCACGCAATGCAATCGCATTGTAGGCTGCTTCACTTTTGGAATGCGGTGCTGAAGCCAGTTTGCTTAAAGCCAAATGTGTGTGGACGTTGTCTACATCCAAGATACGATAAACAAGTTTTTGTTTATTCATGATGCTTCCCCTTATTGTTTGTTCCACTCACGTACAAGCAGATGGATTTCTTCCAAAATTGGGCAAAACGGGTGTGTATCATGTGTTTGCCATTGCAATACGTGATTAATGAGAGCAGGGCGTTCCCCGATCCCGTAATTCAGGTATTCGTCATATTTATCCGGGTCGTGGTAGGCAATGCTTACTTTGGAATCTTCCGGCAATGACAGTACCGGATTGTTGTTGTCATCGATATTGTTCATCAGCTCATCCAGCCCGCAGAGTTTCCACAGGTATGAGAAGACATAACCGGCATCGGGATGCAGGTTGTCGACGATAAACGGTGCCAGCACATCGGGATTGTGGGCAATAGATGAAAAGTCGGGATACTCGATGTAGAAACCCAACGGAAAGCGCGGATGGGCTTTGAAACAATTGCTTAAATTGACTTTTGCCAGCCATTTCTTGATGGCGGCATGCAGATTTTTCAGTACCTGCTCAGGCGAGCTTACAGTTTGCGGATGTTCCGTCTCGAACGGAGGATTGACCTCCGCCCGAGCCGAGCCTGCCGGCAGCAAGGCCGCTGGCACAGATGTTTTGTCCATAGGTGTGCCGCCGGTGGCGGCAGGTGCAGTTTGGGACTGCACCGCACCGGCTTCTTTTGCATTCAAGCTTGCAGAAGATGGATGATTTTCTAAGAAGTTTGATTCAGATTTTGAATATTCGATACCGTTTGAGCCAGTTTTATCCTCATCAATAAAGGCGGCTGTGCCATACACCTCTTGAAAACGGCCGCTGATGAAATCGAGCAGGGCGGCAACATCCAAAGTTTCCTCCGCGTATTGCTCGTGCCACTGTTCCAGAATATCCGACCATACTGCCAGGAAGCCGTCGGCTTCTCCGGCTTTCTTGGCAGCTTCAGCCATAGCTGAGTGAACTTTTTTGATTTCGCTTACCTTCGGATTCGACAGTTCGTAAGCGTAACGTCCCAGTTCCTGCAAAGAGTCTGAGGCAAAGAAGAACAGATTCAAAGCCTGATAGGAAATGACCAGGCCTGCTGTACCGAACATCACTTCCAATTCTCGCAAGGACAGTTTTTTGTCACTATCATCCTGAAAAATATCGCGCACCTCCGCATAGGCGCAGGCCTTATCCCAAAAACACATTTCAGCACGCTGTTCGTTCTCGATCAGATGAGCAATCTGCAATTCGGTTTCGCCGGGGTAGGCGATGTAGAAGCAGGGAATGGTGCGGTAACGGTCTTCGCCGGTTTCCTGATACAGCTCACGCATGATTTGCAGACGCGTATTACCACCCTGAGCCAGGACATAATGGCCTTCACCCGGGCGTTGGGTCACATGAACAGGCTGTTGAATACCTGTCGCACGGACAGACTCCTTGATGGCCGCATAAGCAGCGGCATCATGGCGGCGGCGCGGGTTCTTGTCGAAAAGCTCGATTTCCGCAACCGGCAGGTTCATAAACATACCGCTGCTCATATGAGGCTTATCATTCAGATTCATGGCGGTTTGCTCAGGCGTACCTACATGCAGACTCAATCCTGCCAAACCCTGCGTCAGTTTGTTTCTATTCATGACAGCACCTCCGCGCGGTTTTCTTCCGGAAGGAGGTTGTTCATGTCGTTAAAGCAGCTGCCGCGCAGTTCACGCTCTTTGATGCCGGGGAAAATCTCATAAACGATGTTGTGCATCACTTCATAGGCAGGCATCAGCTTGCCGGGATGGGTTTGCTCGTGGCAATGAACCGGTACGCGCAAGGTTGCTGCCTCTTTGTAGGACTTGGCTTCCGGTACATGGGTTTGAAGCAGTTTTTTACGGTCATCAAGCGATGCACTGAAGAATTCGCGGATTTCCTGTGCAATCAGTTTTGCATCTTTGCTGCGGTCTTGGGCATAGATGACGGCGCGAAGCTGGGGCATAGCCAAGCCCATAACTTCTCCTTGGGCAAGGCGTGCCAAGGCTTCCTGAGTGCCTGTGACAAACTCACGGGCACTCAGAATCTCGGGCATGATGGGGGTAATCAGACAGCCTGAAGCGAATGCGGCTGCATCCTGTAAAGGACCGACGGCACCTTGGGTATCAATCAGAATCACATCGTAGTTATTCTGGAAGAAAGGATTTTGCAGTTTCGCTTTCAACAGGAAGGCACGGTCGGCGCGGTTGGCGATTTTGGTTTGGATGTCAGCCGAAATATTGTTGGAAACGATGATGTCCAGATTCGGAAAGACGGTATGGGAAACAGTCGAGCGCACATTGGCATCGGAATTGTCTCCCAAGAGCAGCTCGACAATCCCGTGCGGCGCACGGTAGCTGAGCGGATAGTACTTGGAGAGTGACGGTTGAACATCGGCATCGACCATCAGGACACGGAGACCGATATCGGCAAGTACGGCTGAGATGTTGGCCAGCAAAGTGGTTTTACCGACCCCTCCTTTGGTTGAGGTGGCGGCTAAAATTACGGGTGCAGACATAATTTAAACTTTCTAAAACAGTTAGTTAGGCAAGAATAAAATATCTCTGCAATAATATTCGGGAGTGGGAGGCTCCGATGTCTCGTCTCATGGCTGTGTCATTTCAAACAGCCACAAAATTTAACATAATATACATTATGCGAATTCAGCGGTTTCGCCTGAAATAATGTTTTCTTCCAACCCATGCCGGCGGATAACGGTTTACTTTTTCATTTGGTTGCCATGTCTGT
>NZ_PDBT02000120.1:0-4023 GCF_002551535.2 Neisseria sp. N95_16 | reverse complement strand
AGGGATGCGGCATGCAGGGTGAGTTCGTACGGTTCGGCAAGCGTGACGTTCTCTATCGTGATCTGCTCATCCACGGCAAACGGGTCACTCTCTGGGTGGGGGCGCCTCAGAAATCGGAAAATAAAGCACGCTAAGGCATAGCTGACCTTGCCAGGCCTGCTTCGCCCTGCAGTGACGCAATCAGCGGGCAGGAAACGTTCCCTTTCCGCGCATGGCAGGCGCACACCAGTTCAGACAGCACGGCCTCCATGCGTGCCAAGTCGGCCATCTTCTCGCGCACATCCTTGAGCTTGTGCTCGGCCAGGCCGCTGGCTTCCTCGCAATGGGTGCCATCCTCCAGCCGCAGTAGCTCGGCGATTTCGTCCAGGCTAAAGCCCAGCCGCTGGGCCGATTTCACGAACCGCACTCGTGTTACATCCGCCTCGCCATAGCGGCGAATGCTGCCATAGGGCTTGTCTGGCTCCGGCAGCAGGCCCTTGCGCTGGTAGAACCGGATGGTCTCCACATTGACCCCGGCCGCCTTGGCAAAAACGCCAATGGTCAGATTCTCAAAATTAATTTGCATATCGCTTGACTCCGTACATAACTACGGAAGTAAGCTTAAGCTATCCAAACCAAATTTGAAAGGACAAGCGTATGTCTGAACCACAAAAGTCTGAACCACAAAACGGGCGCGGCGCGCTCTTCGCCGGTGGGCTGGCCGCCATTCTTGCGTCGGCCTGCTGCCTGGGGCCGCTGGTTTTGATCGCCTTGGGGTTCAGCGGGGCATGGATCGGCAACCTGACGGTGCTGGAACCCTATCGCCCGATCTTCATCGGCGCAGCGCTGGTCGCGCTGTTTTTCGCCTGGCGGCGCATCTACCGCCCGGCGCAAGCCTGCAAACCGGGTGAGGTCTGCGCGATTCCCCAAGTGCGAGCTACTTACAAGCTCATTTTCTGGATCGTGGCCGCGCTGGTCCTGGTCTCGCTCGGATTTCCCTACGTCATGCCATTTTTCTATTAATCACAGGAGTTCATCATGAAAAAACTGTTTGCCGCCCTCGCCCTCGCTGCCGTTGTTGCCCCCGTGTGGGCCGTCACCCAGACCGTCACGCTGTCCGTGTCTGGCATGACCTGCGCCTCTTGCCCGATCACTGTCAAGCACGCGCTTTCCAAGGTTGAGGGCGTGAGCAAGACCGACGTAAGTTTCGACAAGCGCCAGGCCGTCGTCACCTTCGACGATGCCAAGACCAACGTCCAGAAGTTGACCAAGGCGACCGAGGACGCGGGCTATCCGTCCAGCCTCAAACGCTGATCCGTTAACCGAACTCGGGAGCGACACATGGGACTCATCACGCGCATCGCTGGCAAAACCGGCGCGCTCGGCAGCGTCGTTTCCGCGATGGGCTGCGCCGCCTGTTTTCCTGCCATCGCCAGCTTTGGCGCGGCCATCGGACTGGGCTTCTTGAGCCAGTACGAGGGGCTATTCATTGGCATCCTGCTGCCGATGTTCGCCGGCATCGCGTTACTCGCCAATGCTATCGCTTGGCTCAATCATCGACAGTGGCGACGCACGGCGCTCGGCACGATAGGCCCGATCTTGGTGCTGGCAGCGGTGTTTTTAATGCGGGCTTACGGCTGGCAGAGCGGTGGACTGCTCTATGTCGGCCTGGCCTTGATGGTTGGGGTGTCGGTCTGGGATTTCATCTCGCCAGCACATCGCCGCTGCGGGCCGGACAGCTGTGAATTGCCAGAACAACGTGGCTGACGGCAACAGCCGTAGCCACCACAGAAAAGGAAAAATACATGACCACCCTGAAAATCACCGGGATGACCTGCGACTCGTGCGCGGCTCACGTCAAGGAAGCCTTGGAGAAAGTGCCCGGCGTGCAATCGGCGCTGGTGTCCTATCCGAAGGGCACAGCGCAACTCGCCATTGAGGCGGGCACGTCATCGGATGCGCTGACTACCGCCGTGGCCGGACTGGGCTACGAGGCAACGCTTGCCGATGCGCCACCGACGGACAACCGCGCCGGCCTGCTCGACAAGATGCGCGGCTGGATAGGGGCCGCTGATAAGCCCAGTGGCAACGAACGCCCGTTGCAGGTCGTCGTCATTGGTAGCGGTGGAGCCGCGATGGCGGCAGCACTGAAGGCCGTCGAGCAAGGCGCGCAGGTCACGCTGATTGAGCGCGGCACCATCGGCGGCACCTGCGTCAACGTCGGTTGTGTGCCGTCCAAGATCATGATCCGCGCCGCCCACATCGCCCATCTGCGCCGGGAAAGCCCGTTCGATGGCGGTATTGCGGCAACTGTGCCTACGATTGACCGCAGTAAGCTGCTGGCCCAGCAGCAGGCCCGCGTCGACGAACTGCGGCACGCCAAGTACGAAGGCATCCTGGGCGGTAATCCGGCCATCACCGTTGTGCACGGTGAGGCGCGCTTCAAGGACGACCAGAGCCTTACCGTCCGTTTGAACGAGGGTGGCGAGCGCGTCGTGATGTTCGACCGCTGCCTGGTCGCCACGGGTGCCAGCCCGGCGGTCCCGCCGATTCCGGGCTTGAAAGAGTCACCCTACTGGACTTCCACCGAGGCCCTGGCGAGCGACACCATTCCCGAACGCCTTGCCGTAATCGGCTCGTCGGTGGTGGCGCTGGAGCTGGCGCAAGCCTTTGCCCGGCTGGGCAGCAAGGTCACGGTCCTGGCGCGCAATACCTTGTTCTTCCGTGAAGACCCGGCCATCGGCGAGGCGGTGACAGCCGCTTTCCGTGCCGAGGGCATCGAGGTGCTGGAGCACACGCAAGCCAGCCAGGTCGCCCATATGGACGGTGAATTCGTGCTGACCACCACGCACGGTGAATTGCGCGCCGACAAACTGCTGGTTGCCACCGGTCGGACACCGAACACGCGCAGCCTCGCGCTGGACGCAGCGGGGGTCACTGTCAATGCGCAAGGTGCCATCGTCATCGACCAAGGCATGCGCACGAGCAACCCGAACATCTACGCGGCCGGCGACTGCACCGACCAGCCGCAGTTCGTCTATGTGGCGGCAGCGGCCGGCACCCGTGCCGCGATCAACATGACCGGCGGCGACGCAGCCCTCAATCTGACCGCGATGCCGGCAGTGGTGTTCACCGACCCGCAAGTCGCCACCGTGGGCTACAGCGAGGCGGAAGCGCACCACGATGGCATCGAGACCGACAGTCGCACGCTGACACTCGACAACGTTCCGCGAGCGCTTGCCAACTTCGACACACGCGGCTTCATCAAGCTGGTCATCGAGGAAGGTAGCGGACGGCTCATCGGCGTGCAGGCGGTGGCCCCGGAAGCGGGCGAACTGATCCAGACGGCGGTGCTCGCCATCCGCAACCGCATGACGGTGCAGGAACTGGCTGACCAGTTGTTCCCCTACCTGACAATGGTCGAGGGGTTGAAGCTTGCGGCGCAGACCTTCAACAAGGACGTGAAGCAGCTTTCCTGCTGCGCTGGATAAAAAAAGGAGGTTTTCAATGAGCGCCTACACCGTGTCCCGGCTGGCCCTTGATGCCGGGGTGAGCGTGCATATCGTGCGCGACTACCTGCTGCGCGGATTGCTGCGTCCGGTGGCGTGCACCCCGGGCGGCTATGGCCTGTTCGATGATGCCGCCTTGCAACGGCTGTGCTTCGTGCGGGCGGCCTTCGAGGCGGGCATCGGCCTGGACGCGCTGGCGCGGCTGTGCCGGGCGCTGGATGCTGCGGACGGCGATGAAGCGGCCGCGCAGCTTGCCGTTCTGCGCCAGTTCGTCGAGCGTCGGCGCGAAGCGTTGGCCCATCTGGACGCGCAACTGGCCTCCATGCCAGCCGAGCGGGCGCACGAGGAGGCATTGCCGTGAACGCCCCTGACAAACTGCCGCCCGAGACGCGCCAACCCGTTTCCGGCTACCTGTGGGGTGCGCTGGCCGTGTTGACCTAGAGAGAGTGCGCAAGGGCCTCAGAAAGGAGCTGAAACCGTCCCAGAGCCGGACTCTCAAGGGAGACCGGAAAATCCTGCTGAAACGCGCTCACGA
>NZ_PDBT02000011.1:0-46984 GCF_002551535.2 Neisseria sp. N95_16 | reverse complement strand
CTGATCCTTTCGGCGATATAGGTTTTACACCAAACATCAAATCAGCCGGTCAATACGATAGCTACGAAGACGCATTTAATGCAGCTTTAGAAGAAATCGGTGGCGAATTCCTGATTTTTGGTTTCTACCTTAAAGAAGGCTAAGTTTAAGAGGCTCGGCGGGCGGTCTCTGAAACCTTCACAAAGCCCGCACTTTCATTTTTTTAACTTTACTCACTAAAGGAAAACATCATGAAATTGATGAACACCTGCCGTAAATACGGCGCAAAATTGGCGGTAGTAACCGCTGCCCCTTTGGCACTGGCTGCCCAAGCTTATGCTGCCGTACCGTCTGAAGTAACTGAAGCTTTGACCGGAGCAAAAGCAGATACCTTATCTGTTGGCGGTATCGTATTGGGCATCATCGTTGGTATTTTTGCTTTGATGTTGCTCCGTCGCGTACTGAAATAATCGGTATTAATAAGGCGGTCTGAAAAGGCCGTCTTGAAACCCATTGAGATAAATATATAGACTCTGTGAGATAAATGGGATGAGGCGGGCTGAAATGGGTTTTGGTGGGATTGGATTTGTGAAATAGTGTTGCACAGGGTGTAATGAAAATAAACGGGCAGATTTTGCCCGTTTTTGCTTCCTAAGCCCCTTGCTTTTTTAGAGACCTGCTTTGAGTGATTCGAGCGCGATATCGATGATTCTTTTATCGGCTCCGTTTTGGAGTTGGCCGCTGCCGTTGATGGGGAGGTATGGTCTGGCTGGGATGGTGACTTTTCTGCCGCGTCCGGCTTGGCCGCCGAGATGGTGGATGGCGGCATAGGGTTTGTTGCTGCCGATACGAGTGAAGTCGTTGCCGACTTGGGTGGAAATACTGGCGGCAAGTTGGCCGGCCAGTTGCAGGGTTTTGCCGCCTTGCGCTGCGCGTTTGCTTTGTGGCCATTTATCGCCGCCGAAACTCTCATTCTCGAAGTTTTCTTCCGTGAGTGAGGTCATTTCGGTGGCCACGGCTCTCATCATTTTACGTGAGTGGCCTAGATTGGTTAACAGCTGGCTCAAGCTGCGGTCTACTGATTTTGAGTCTAGGTTGATTTCAATCATGGTCAGCCTTTCAGGATTTTTTGCACCCATGCTAAATCGGCGGCAGACAAAGCTGCTTTGAATTTGGCATTGCCCATCATGATTTTCAGCGCGATTCGGGCGATGTCGGGGTGGACGGCGTGGGCTTTTTGAACGGCAACCGAAGCCATGCGTGAGAGCATGGTTTGACCTTGGTTGGCATTGAAACCTGCGCTCGGTGCGACAAATTTGCCGTCGATACGCAAGCCGGTGCGTTGGGCGTAGCGGGCTTCGCCTGTGTATTCGTTGCTGCCGATGTCGACTGTTTGGGTTTCGAGGGTCGGGCTGGGCAAGGCGCGGCTTTCGCCTGCTGCGCGGGACAAGGGGCGCACGCGGCAGCGGCAGCGGAAATCGAGTGGCGGATACATGGTATTCCAAACCGGGTCGGTGGCGGCATAGACGCGACCGTGCATGCGGCGGTGACTGTTGCGGGTGCGGCTGTCGTTGATGGCGACATATTGCCAATACGGATGCGTATCGACCGAGTCCATCATCTCCGCATAGCGTCCGGCCATGTAGGCCGACTGCATGTTGGTCAGGTAGATGGTTTTCAGTCGATGCGGGCTGCCGAGCTGAACGGTTTGGGCTTCGCCGGTATCCGGATTGGTTGCTTGGGTGCGCCCCCACCAGCCTTTGCTTTGCAATACCGGTGTGAGTGTTTTTTGGAACTGTTCCAGCGTTTGGCCGGTCTCGGCGGCGTTGACAACGGCGCGATAAATATCATTGGCCACGTCCATGCCTGCGGTTTTGGCCACGGTGAACGCGGTGGCGTGGGCATCGTCGAGCATATCCTGCCAGTCCCACGACACAGCCACGCCTTTTTGCTTCAAGTATTCGACCGCTGCTTCCGGCTCTAGGCCGAAAATTGCCTTGATGTCTTCCGGATTCATCAGCTCATCTCCTGCGCCGCTTCAATGCGGCCGACCAAACCGGACAGGAAAATCACACGCGCCAGCTCGTTTTGCAAGGCGGTGTCATCCATATTCGGGAACTGCTCGGCCAAGCGGTCGAGAATATTGTCTTCGGTTTCGCCGCGCTGCAAATCCTGCACCAATAAGGCAGTCAAGTCGCGGCCTTGTTGGTTCAGACGGCCTGCATTGGGCGCGAGCGTGTCTAAAATCAAGCCCGCATCGGTTTCTGCGCCGTCCCAACCTTCGGCAAAGTCAGCAGCGGTCGGGGTAATGGCATCTTCTTCAACAATATCGCCGTCTTCCAATCCATAGGTGCGCTTCCAGTATTGGGAAGTGAATTTCACCCCTGCGCCGGACAACATATTGTCGCGCTCGGCACGCTCTTTCGTGCCTGCTTCTTCATTCTCAAACAGCTCGAATTTTGGGCAAACCACATCGCCGAAATTCAGCGATACCACCCATTCAATCAGCTCGTTAAACGCCGCTTCGACAATACGGCGGTCGCTGTCGCGGATGTCGTCGGCGATTTCCAAGCCTGCGCTGGCACTGGCATGGTTGGTTTCTTTGTCGGTGGTTTGGTCTTGGCCAAGCAAGGCGATGTTGATGCCGGATTTGCACTCTTTCAGCAGTTTCTCGAAAGCATCTACTGATGATGATTTGCCGCTGGCTTCGTGGATTTCGACGCTGGAATCGTTCGGAATCGTGCCGACGGAATTGCTGATTAAGGCTTCCAACGCGTCAAGCAGCTTTTCGGTGTCGCTGTGGGTGTTGGAGCGCGGCTCTTTACCAATCAACCATGGCGCGCCGTATTTTTCGGTGAAACTCACCCAGAATTTCAGGCCGCCGCGCTTGAAAGTGACCAGCCAAAACACCAAGCCCAAATCACCCAAACCGTAGGGATTAAGATAGTCGTCTTCATGACGTGGGCAAAGGAATTTATAAGGCGGCAGCGGCTCTTGGCTCAAGCCGTTTTCGGTGAAAATCAATTCGCGCTCATCATTGAAAGCAAACCACTCTTGCGGCTTGGCCACAATTTCAGACGGCAGCCATTGACTGCCTTTCTGCCAGATAATTTCAATCGGTTGATAACCGAAAAAAGCGGCATTCATGATGTCTTTGCAAAATTTATACACATCAACATCAGCAACCAGCCAATTTTCGACAAAATCCAATACACGCTCATCGACTTCATCGCCACTTAATTTCCAATCCAAGCGGGCAACGGCGGCTTTTCGTCGGCGCACGAAGCTGCCGACCAGCTCATCGCGCAACAATTCGCGGTAAACCGAGATTTGCTTGCCCATCTTGCGCAAAATCGGGTCGGGATTGGGCAGCCAGCCGCCGAAACCGTTTAAAAACTGACGGGAGACAGCGATATGGCCGGTCAAATCTTCGGGCTTGAAAGTGATGTTTTGACCATTCAATTTGAGTTTGAGATGCGATTTTTTCATGTGATTCTCTTTTCAGACGGCCTTAAAAGCCTTGCGTGATTCGGCTGCGGCGTTTGATTTTTCGGCTGGCCACGCGTACTGGCCCGGCATTCAGCTCTCGACTCGCGTAATGCGCCAACACCAAGGCAATCGCCGCGTCGCCGTGGCGTTTTCTGCCGTCTTGCCCTTTGGTTCGCGTGTCGGGAATGCGCGGCACACCTTTGACCAATTCGAACGCACGCAGGTCGGCCAAGATGTCTTCATCGCGCGGCAGGCCGTCGAGTGTGCCGTCTTCCAATGCTGCCTTAAACGGCGCAGTGTGGCTGCGGTACCAGTTTTCCGACAGCATCACGGCTTCCACCACTTCCGCACCGAACGCGTCGCGCATGGCTTCGGCCAGCGATTGGCCGTTGCCGCGTGCATCCAAGGCTGCGCCGCGCAGGTTGGGCAGATTGGCCAACAGGTGCTGCATAATCTGTTCCTGCTGGGCAAACGGCATATTGCCGAGTTCCAAAATAAATGGTGGTTTCAAAATCAGGTCTTTGCTTTGCAAGAGCGGCACGATCACGGTACGGTCTCCGCTTCGGGCAAAGTCTTCGCCGACAAAGGAAACGCGGGTTTTGTCCAAGCCATCCAACAAGGGTTGCAACTCATCGGCAATCCAGTCGGCCACTTCACGGGCGCGGCGCGGTTCGGGTAACAGGCCGAAATCGTCGGTTTGGTCGTAACGGATAACCGGCGCGTATGGGGTCATGCGGCTTTCAATCAGCGCACGGTTCAGCCATTTGCCGCCGCCGTTTTTCGGGATGCAGTCCAACTCTTCGGACGCATCTTCGCCGTAAAAATCGCGAATTTCTTTACACCACGCGGCTTCGCCGTCGGCAGACCATTCTTTGCCTAAACGCAGGCAAATGCGTTGATACAAGCCTTGCTCAACGGCTTCATCAAACGGGATGCGGTGGACGGAGTATGGTTTTTTACCGGCGCGGACATCTTCAATCAGCTCATTGAACGGATTATCCACACCATCGTGGGTGGAGATGATGTGTACCTGTCCGCCCCACATCAGCAAGGCCATCGCCGCTTTAAGCAACTCCCCAAGCTGCTCGTGGAAGGCGGCCTCATCAATAATCACACGGCCTTGTTTACCGCGAAGGTTGGACGGACGGCTGGATAAGGCGGTAATGCGGTAGCCCGAGGCAAAGCGGATAACAAATGCCAAAACCGACTGGCGGTCGTCGCCTTCGACAAACACTTCCTCGGTTTCTTCAATCTCGCCTGCCGCCAGCTGGTAGTGCTTCGCCCAGCCCGCGCAGTCGCGGATAAACTCTAAAGCCATGTCTTTGTTATAGCCGATATACCATGCGTCCATGCCTTTGGCCGACGCTGCCAGCAATGCGGTATCTGCCGCTTCGCCCCAGCTCAAACCGATACGGCGCGATTTCTCGCACAGCTTGACGGGCGACTGGTCGGCGCACCATGCCTGCTGATACGGCAGCAAGACCGCAGGTGTGCGGTCTTCGGATTGGGTTTGTGTTTTGCTTTCAGACGGCCTCATGATGCAATCCCCAAAATATGTTTGCGGATGGCCTCTACCGATTCTTCAGACAGGCCGCCTTTCTTGGCCTGTTTGGCCACGTCTTCCGCTGCTGCCTGCACTTTGGCCTTAACCTTGGCCTGATACTCTTTCAGGCGGGTGCTGGCGGAAATCAAGCCGCTGATTTTCTTCGCACCTTCGGCCATCACGCCGAAACGGTCGAGCGCGTTTAGCTCTTCGTTGTCCATTTCGCCGATTTGCACCAACGCATCGAACAGTTCGGTTTGCAGCATGGCCATCAAGGCTTCGCTGCGGGTGTCGCCTTCATCGGACGCACCTTCGGCAATCAGGCGTGCGGCTTCGGTGCTGGATTTGATGGCGGCAAAGCGGCGTTGTACTTTTTGGCCGTAGCGGTGCGCCGCCGAGCGGCTGATTTCGTAGCCCTGCGCCTGCAGCCATTCGGCTATGGCCTGATAATCCGAAAAGCCGTTTTCAACGAGTTTGCGTTCAAACTCGTGGCGGACGGCTTCGGGTAGTTTTTCAATCGTGCTGCGTTGCGCCATGTCTAGCTCCACACTTTTTCAGGGCGGGCAATACCGGCACGGCAATCGACCGTGTATTCGGCAATGTCCACGCCCAAGCTGGTCAAATCGGCAAACCACAGGCCGTGTGGCGTTTTGTTGAGCTCCACCAGCTTGCGGTCGGCCAGATAGTCGAGCTGCTGGCGCAATTCCAGCGCGGTGGTTTGCGGGTAAATCGCATTCATGATGTCCAATAAAAACACTTCGCTGGTGGTGTGCGGACGGGCTTTGTTTAAGGTGTTGAGAATGTTCCAGCGCATACCTTCACGGCGTTGCTTGGCCATCAATTCTTGACTGATCATTTTTGCTGACGCTCCATTTTGTAGATTTCGGTGAGCTTGTCGACCACGTTGTCGAGCTTGGCCTCCAATACCACCTGATTGCGGATGTAGTCTTCCCGCAAAACATAGGTCATCGGCAGACTGGCACTAAATTCGCCGAGCTGCTTTTCCATGAGTTCGACTTTGCCTTGCAGGCGTTCCTGCTGTTTTTGGCGTTCGTCCTGCTGCGCCTGAAATTGCGCCAGCAACATTTTGCCGAAGCCCCAGCACACGCCGAGAAAGCTCAATAAAAAGCCGACGAGCTGCCAAAATTCGATGTTGATAAATGTTTTTTCCATAACTAGCCGGGGAAACCTTTCTCAAAATATTCTTGGCAAACCACGCAGCGTGTGCAGCCGATTACGGCATGGCGACGGGCTTCGGGAATCGGCTCGCCGCAGTCGTCGCAGTAATAATTGCTGACGGTGGCCGTGGTTTTGTCTTGCTGCTTATAGAGTGCCTCTCCCAAATACAAGGCTTCGAGTTCAGACGCTTTGTCGCAAATATCAGTCATGTTTCAGACGGCCTTTTTCATACCATGCCTGCCAACCGAAAACCTGCGCTTCCAATTTTTGGCAATACGCGCCATAGACCACGGCATGATTTAAGAGTTGTTCGGGTGAGCCGCCACTCAGACGCTCGGGGCGTTCATGAATGAGCAGCAGTTCGGAAGAGACAGGCGGAATTTCCGCCACGGTAACGGTTTTAATCGTGGCCGATGGCGCGGTTGTAGAGTTGCACGCTGTCAGCACCAATGCCGTTAAAACGGCTGCCGTCTTTTTGTACGGTTTCATCAATCTGCTTCTCCAGTTGCGCTGCTTGGCGGTCGATTTGCTGATAGGCTGCTGCCAAATCGCGGCTTTGCGCTTGGGCGAAATCGATCCACTTCTGCTTTTCATCGGCAGCGGCTTTGAGCTTTTCGGTATAAAGCTGTTCGGCGGCCAAGGCCGAAGCCTGATAGGTGGCGATGATTTCGGCTTTGTCGGTTTCCGCCTGTTTTGCCGCGGCCTGATAGCCGCAGAAATACAGAGCCAATACCGCCGCTACCAGCAGCAAAGTTGAAATCAAGGTCTGCCACACAGGGCTAAGCGTTTTCCACATCGTCTTTCCCTTTATTGATTGCGGCTACCTGCGGAACCGCCGCAATACCGCGTTTAATTAAGGCGTAGCCGCCGACCATCGCACCATAAGCCCACCACAGCCACTCGGGTGCATCCATTGTTTGGGCGAATTTAACGGTCATCACCGCACCGGCCACGTTTGCCCACAACTTGGTGTGGGAGATGTGGCCGGTGGCCGGATTGGTGACCAAGCCGCTCAGCCATTTCAGAAACTTCATCATTTTTTCAGACGGCCTTTTCTATAGTCGTTTTAAAATAGAAATCAGACAAGGCGACAGCGACCGCCGTGTACACCCAGTACATAAGGGAGCTGACAACGCTGTATGATTTTTATTTTAAACGACTATAAACTTATTGATTTATTCAGTCCACTGCACCCAGCCCATTGCCCAAGTCAGCAGAATCAAGCCACCAAAGACAATTCGGTAATAGGCAAACGGCACATAGTTTTTGGTTGCCAAGAATTTCAATAAGGCTTTTACCGCCAGCAAACCGGCAAAAAACGCAGCGATAAAGCCAACCGCAATCAAGCCGATGTCTTGCAGGGTGAAGAGCTTATAGTGTTTCAAAATATCGTAAA
The DNA here is from genome assembly GCF_002551535.2 of Neisseria sp. N95_16. Taxonomy (NCBI): domain Bacteria; kingdom Pseudomonadati; phylum Pseudomonadota; class Betaproteobacteria; order Neisseriales; family Neisseriaceae; genus Neisseria; species Neisseria sp. N95_16. Next base: position 39,398 of record NZ_PDBT02000011.1, on the reverse strand, counting down.
ACGTCGCCGCAATCATCATCGGCACCGCCAAGAAGAATGAAAACTCAGTCGCTACCTTGCGCTCCAAACCCCACAGCATGCCGCCCATGATGGTACTACCCGAACGCGATGTGCCCGGCACCAAAGCGCAAATCTGCGCACAGCCGACCACAAACGCATCAATCGGGCGCATATCATCGACATTCACCACTTTCGGCGCACGGCTTTGTTGGCGCTTTTCCACCCACAAAATAAAGAAACCGCCCAACACCAGCATCATTGCTACGGTAATCGGGTTAAACAAATACAGCTTAATCTGTTTGCTAAACAGCAAACCGACCACCGCCGCCGGCACAAATGCCACCGCCAGATTCAATACAAAACGATTCGCTGTGCGCTCTTTGCCGATACCGCGGATAATCTTGCTGAAACGTTGGCGGTATTCAAAGATCACCGCCAACACCGCGCCCAATTGAATCGCGATTTCAAACACTTTGCCATTGCTGTGGAAATTCAGCAAATCGCCGACCACAATCAAGTGCCCTGTGCTCGAAATCGGTAAAAACTCGGTCAAACCTTCGACAATGCCCAAAATCAGGGCCTTCAACAACAATATAATATCCATTAAACCTCTTTCAGACGGCCTATTTGCTATCAGTAAGAAAACTCAGCCGCTTCATTCATCAAACATTGCTTACGACAATATTCACGTCAAATGGTTTCATGCCGTCTGAAACCATTTTCAGCCAGCATTATAATTTGGCCTGAAAAATACAGGCAGCCTTTTCAGACTGCCTGTTTGTTATCGATGATAATCGGTAGATGCCTCAATGATTGGCTGATTTGGCCAAAGCAGCGCCTTTGCTCTTCACACGGCTGCCTGCCTGCTTCAAACCGCGCTCGCTGCGCACTTTGGCAATCAAGGCATCAATGGTTTTCATACCGTTTTGGTAATCGCCGTTGAACAACACTTCATATTTACCACCAACAATCACCATCGGCGTGCTTTCGATGCGGTAGGTTTCGGTCAAATCCTGCATGTTTTGGGCTTGGGTTTGATTGGCGGCGGAATCATAAGCGGCCACCAATTTTTTGCTGTCAAAACCTTTTTGTGCCGCTGCCCATTGTTTGAACGTAGCACTGTCGGCCAAATTTATTTTTTGCTCATACACCGCTTTAAACACCGCCGGATTGGCTTGGTATTTTAAACCGGAGCTGTTTACCGCAGCGGCGACACGCGCCAAGCCGAACATCTCCGGCTGCCACACCACATGCTCGGTGCGCAAATAAGTGTCTTTGGCGAACGATTGGCTGTGTTTCAACAACACCGGATCCAAGTGGTAGCAATGCACGCAGAAGTAGCCGAAAAATTCCAACACTTCCACCTTATCCGCCTGAACCTGCGGAATCGGCTTAGCCAGCACTTGGTAATCCTTACCTTCGGTGGCGGCTTGCGCCATGCCGGCCAAAGACAAGGCCATCAATGCCGAGAATAATTTCATTTTCATCATCATTCCTTATTGAGCCGAACGGGTAAAGCTGCTCACGCCGTTTTTCTTCAGCGTTTGCTGCACGCGTTGAGCCGCATCTTGCGCCATCACACCGCTTTGCAGACGGTACACTTTCTTACCGTTGGCCGAACCTTCCACCACGCTGGACTGTACGCCCATCATCGCCAATTTGGCACGTTGCGCATCGGCAGAAGCGCGGTCGCCGTATGAACCCATTTGCACAATGACTTTTTTACCCGAAGATTTCGCGCTGGTCGCCGCTTTACTGTCAGCCGCTTTGCTTGATTTCTTCGCTTCTTCACCTGCGGCTTTGCGGGCTTTTTCAATGCTGCCGCTGTTTAAGATTTGCTCAGGAGTTGGCTTGGCCGTTTTTTTCTCTGCGGCTTTTTTATCAGCTGCTTTCTTGTCGGCTGCTTTCTTGTCGGCGGCTTTCTTTTCAGCCGCTTTTTTCTCAGCAGCTTTTTTCTCAGCCAGTTTTCGCTCGGCAGTTAATTCAGCAGCGGCTTTTTTATCGGCGGCCGCTTTATCGGCTTTGGCTTTTTCCGCACGTTTTTGTGCTAACTCAGCTTTGCGTTTGGCTTCAGCGGCTTTTTTCTCTGCAGCTGCACGTTCTTCACGCTCTTGCGCGGCACGTTCGGCGGCGTCACGGTCGTCTTCGGTATCAGCCGTTACTTTAGGCTCAACAGTCGCTTTCGGTGTCGGCACAGGCACTACCGCAGGCGCAGCAGGTTTGCTTTCATCAGCCTTAGGCGCTTCGCTTTCAGACGGCGTATCTTGCGCTTCTGAAGCAGCGGTATCCGCTTCGCTGGCTTTGCTGTCGGTTTCGGCAGGTGTAACAGGTACTTCTTCTGAAGCTGGTTTTTCTACCGGTTTAGGCGGCGTTTGCGGCTGCAAAACTTCCGGCTCGAAAGTTTGCTCCGGCTGCGCCAGCTCTTTAAATTGGTTTTGATTGCCTTTGTTTAAGAAAAACAAAATGCCGACAATCACAGCAGTTGCCAACAGCAACCCTGAAATAAAACCGGCAATACCTTTACCATGTTGTGTCTGTTTTTTCATAACGTACCTTTATTTTTCAGACGGCCTCAAAGTCTTCCACCACTCTGAACCGCCGTCCGCTATTCAGATAGGACATTTTATCAACATCTCTTATGTTCGGCAAAATATCGGCATAATGCACTGGCCGCTTGGGAGCGTATCCATTTATCAGGCCGTCTGAAAAATGGGTCATTATGGGTTTATTATTCTGGCTGGTGCAGATTTACAACGCCCTGCGGAAGCTGATGGCTTTCAATACATGGCTGCGGTCAACGGCATCGTCTCCAGCCAAATCGGCCAAGGTGCGTGCCACGCGCATGATGCGGTGAAAACTGCGCGCCGAGAGCGATAATTTTTCCAACATCGCGCCCAAGGCATCGCACGCTTCTTGTTCGATATTGGCCACGCTGTCTAATTCGGTCACGCTCAAAGCGGCATTCACTTTGCCCTGCCGCGCATATTGTCTGTCGCGCGCCGCCAACACCCGCTGCAACACATCGGCGCTGGATTCGCCTGCTTGTTGCTGCATCAATTCTGCGGCAGGCAAGCTAGGCACTTCAATGGTTAAATCAATACGGTCAAGCAGCGGCCCTGAAATTTTGCTACGGTAACGCGCCACGCTCTCAGGCGTGCAGCGGCAAGGTTTGTTCGGGTGACCAAGGTAGCCGCACGGACAAGGATTCATCGCCGCCACCAATTGGAATTTGGCCGGATACACCGCCTGTCGCGCCGCGCGGGAAATATGGATTTCGCCGTTTTCTAACGGCTCGCGCAACACTTCTAAAACTTTGCGGTCAAACTCGGGCAATTCATCGAGAAACAACACACCATGATGCGCTAAAGAAATCTCACCCGGCCTTGGATCCGAGCCGCCGCCGACCATTGCTGCCGAACTGGCGCTGTGATGGGGCGAACGAAACGGCCTCTCATGGCTGAGTTCCTGTTGATGATTAGGCAGCAATGAGCGCAACGCCCACACTTCGACCAATTCGTCTTCGGTCAACGGCGGCAAAATGCCCGGCAAACGCTGCGATAACATCGATTTACCCGTACCCGGCGGACCCATCATCAATAAGCTGTGTCCGCCCGCAGCGGCAATTTCCAGAGCCAAACGTGCGGTATGTTGCCCTTTTACATCACTCAAATCCGGCAGGTTTACGCTTTCAGACGGCCTGTCGAGATTCGGGCATTCGGTTTGCGTCAAAGGCTCAATGGCGTTTAAATGCGCCGCCACTTCGCCTAAAGATTGCGCGCCGTAAACCGTGATGCCTTTCATTACAGCAGCTTGTTGCGCGTTTTCAGACGGCAACACAAAAGCGCGCCCTGCCTGCATACCCTGCCACGCCATCGCCAATGCGCCGCGCACAGGCCGCAACATCCCCGACAAAGCCAATTCGCCGGCAAATTCATATTGCGCCAGTTTCTCCATCGAAATCTGCCCCGAAGCGGCCAAAATGCCGATGGCAATGGGCAAATCAAACCGGCCGGATTCTTTGGGCAAATCGGCCGGTGCCAGATTGACGGTGATTTTTTTCGCCGGAAAATCAAAGCCGCTTTGGATAATCGCCGCACGCACGCGGTCACGGCTTTCCTTTACTTCGGTATCGGGCAGCCCGACAATATTGAAATGCGGCAAACCGTTGGCAAGATGGGCTTCCACCTCGACCAACGGTGCATTCATACCGCTTAAAGCGCGGCTGTAAACCAAAGCGAGCGACATGGTTCAGACGGCCTTATTCGGCGCTGTCTGCTTTGGTTACCGATTCCACGGCTGCTTCCACTTTAGCGGCAGATTCTTCCACTACGCTGTCTTCGGCCGCAGCAGGATTTTGCGCTGCTTCCAATTTGGCCAAACGCGCTTCCAGCTCCACCAATTTGGTGCGGGTTTTAATCAACACTTGCTGCTGGATATCGAATTCTTCACGGGTCACCAAATCCATGCGGTTAAACGCGCTGCCCAACATGGCTTTGACATTTTTCTCAACATCTTTGGCCGGGCTGTTGGCGATGGTTTCGCTCAATTTTGAGGTCACTTCTTCAAACAGGTTTTTACCGAACATGGCTGTGTCCTTTATTCATAGAAAAATAATGCAGCTATTGTATAAGAGAAAAGGCCGTCTGAAAACATAAGTTTCAGACGGCCTTTGCTTATTTCATCATTAAAGACCGGCAGCGGCTTTCAATGCTTGCGCCTTGTCGGTGCGCTCCCAAGTAAACTCAGGCTCTTCACGGCCGAAGTGGCCGTAAGCGGCGGTTTTGCTATAACGCGGATGCAGCAAGTCCAGCATTTGCACAATGCCTTTCGGGCGCAGGTCAAAATGTTCGCGCACCAATTTAATCAAATCGGCTTCGCTGATTTTGCCGGTGCCGAAAGTGTCGATCGAAATCGAAGTCGGCTCGGCCACGCCGATGGCGTAAGACACTTGAATTTGGCATTGGGTCGCCAAACCGGCGGCCACAATATTTTTCGCCACATAGCGGCTGGCGTAAGCGGCAGAGCGGTCAACTTTAGACGGGTCTTTGCCGGAGAACGCGCCGCCGCCGTGTGGTGCTGCACCGCCGTAGGTGTCGACGATGATTTTACGGCCGGTCAAACCGCAGTCGCCTTGCGGGCCGCCGATGACGAAATTACCGGTCGGGTTAATCAGGTATTTGGTTTCGTCGGTCAGCATTTCAGACGGCAATACCGGCTTGATGATGTGCTCGATCACGGCTTGGGTCAATTCTTCGTGGCTGATTTCCGGATCGTGCTGGGTGGACAATACCACGGTGTCGATGCGTTTCACTTTGCCGGTTTCGCTGTCGTACACGCAGGTCAATTGGGCTTTGGCATCAGGGCGCAACCACGGCAGGCGGCCGTCTTTGCGCAATTCGCTTTGGCGTTGCATCAGGCGGTGGCTGTAGTAGATGGCAAACGGCATCAATGTTGGGGTTTCGTCACAGGCATAGCCAAACATCAAACCTTGGTCACCCGCACCCTGGTTCAAATCAATGCCCTCGCCTTCGTTGACACCTTGGGCAATGTCGGGCGATTGCTCGCCGTAGTTCAACACCAATTTAAAGGTATCGGCCGCAAAGCCCCACTCGGGATTGTTGTAGCCAATGCGTTTCACGGTATCGCGTGCCACTTGCTCATAATCCACTTTGGCGCTGGTGGTAATTTCACCGGCCAACACGCACAAATCAGTCGCCACCAAGGTTTCCGCCGCTACGCGTCCGGTCGGGTCTTGCGCTAAAATCGCATCCAAAATCGCATCGGAAATTTGGTCGGCCACTTTATCAGGATGGCCTTCGGATACAGATTCAGAAGTAAACAAAAATTCGCTCATTACTCATTCTTTCTTTTTTAAATAAGCCGTTAAGTTTTCAGACGGCCTATTTACTGACATCATCAAATCGCAAAAATCATAGCAGTTTTTGCCCAAACTTGCCATCCAAATAAGAATTTTTCTTATTTAAATGCACGGAATTCATTTGCAACAGACAAAAAAAATTCCCGCATTAAGCGGGTTTGGATTGCTCTGGCGAGCCACATCGGTCTGAACGACCGTCCACCTTACCTTTCCTATGAAAAGCAGGTTGGCATGGAATTCCCAACTCTTAATGCTGCGCGAATGATAGCAAATCTTCGCCTGTATGACAAGCCGGCGCAGTGCTTTGCCTCTATACTTTCAGACGGCCTCCTGATGGTTTTAGCATTCGATATTAGGCGTATGCCCCAATTTCCATTACAATCAATCCAATACTCTTACGCTTCTCTATATATGCACACTTTGGTTACCCTACTTTTCAAATCCTTTGCCGCCCTGCCGCTGCCACTACTGCACGCGCTGGGCAACTTTTTAGGCGGCATGGCGTTTTATTTTCTCAAAAAAGACCGCCAACGCGTGCGCGCCAATATGCGCCAAGCCGGTTTGCAGCCCGATGACAAGATGATTCAAACCGTGTTCCGCGAAACAGCCAAAGGCGGTTTGGAACTGCCCGTGGCTTTTTTCAGACGGCCTGAAGAGATTGAAACGCTGTTTCAACAGGTCAATGGCTGGGAACACGTTCAGACGGCCTTAGACAATCAGCAGGGCTTACTATTCATCACGCCGCACATCGGCAGCTATGATTTGGCCGGACGCTACATCAGCCAGCAATTGCCGTTTCCGCTGACCGCCATGTACAAACCGCCGAAATTCAAAGCCGTCGATGCCGTGATGCAGGCCGGACGTGTGCGCGGCAAGGGCAAAACCGCGCCGACCAATATCCAAGGCGTGAAGCAGGTTATCAAAGCCCTGCGCGCGGGTGAAGCCACCATCGTACTGCCCGACCACGTGCCCGCGCCCGAAGAAGGCGGTGACGGCGTGTGGGTCGATTTCTTCGGCCGTCCTGCCTACACCATGACGCTGGCGGGCAAACTCGCCCAAGTCAAAGGCGTGAAAGCCCTGTTTTTCGTCGGCGAACGCTTACCCAACGGCCAAGGCTTTGCGCTGCACATCGAACCGCTGCAAGGCGAACTCAACGGCGACAAAGCCCACGATGCCCGCATCATCAATCAAAACGTGGAATATTGGATTCAACGTTTCCCAACGCAGTATCTGTTTATGTACAACCGCTACAAACGTCCGGCCGGGGCGCCGCAATCGCCGCTGGAATAAACCATACGATAAAGGCCGTCTGAAAAACTTGTTTTCAGACGGCCTTTACTATTCCATTCATCAAATCACAAAATCCGCACCCGACAATTCAATATACTGATTCATATCCTGCGACGGCACCTTAGACGAACGGCCAATCGGTTTGGCCGGTACGCCGACCACGGTAATCGACGAGGGCACATCGGCCACCACCACACTGCCCGCGCCGATTTTGGCGTTCTCGCCGATTCGGATATTGCCCAAAATCGAAGCGTTCGCGCCAATCATCACGCCGTCTGAAACTTTCGGGTGACGGTCGCCGCATTCCTTACCCGAGCCGCCCAAAGTCACGCCATGCAAAATAGAAATATTGTTGCCCAACACGGCGGTTTCACCGGCCACAAAACCGGTGGCGTGGTCGAGCATCAGACCGTGGCCGAAACGTGCTGCAGGGTGAATATCCACGCCGAACACTTCCGACATTCGGTTTTGCAGGAAATAAGACAAAGTTTTGCGGCCGTTGTTATACAGCCAATGGTTGATGCGGTGTGCCTGAATGGCGTGAAAACCTTTGAAATAAAGCAGCGGCAGAGAATATTCGTCACACGCGGGGTCACGCTCGTAAATGGCCTGCAAATCTTCTTTCATGCAGTCGATAATGCAGCAGTCATCGGCAAACGCTTGCAGGCAGATTTCGTTTAACGCGCGCACGTCCATAATCGGGCTGCCGAGTTTGCTGGATAAATGAAACGCCAACACGGCCTCGAGCGAATCGTGGCGCAATACTGTTTGATGCAGGAAACTGGCCAACATCGGTTCGGCGCTCGCCGCAGCCGTGGTTTCTTCAAGAATCGCGTTCCACAAATCGAAATCGCGGGTATTGAGATGGTCTTTTTTCGGAGGGGCGGACGTGATTTTTTTCATGATACAACAGGCCGTCTGAAACTGGTAAAAGCGTTATCTTACCGTTTTCATTGAATTTATCATAGCCAATTCGCAGATAAATTTATAACCAAAAGTTCTCTTACAGATTTAAAGGTTATTTGGCTTGAAATTTTTTCAGACGGCCTTATATGCGATTTATTAAACCATTCCCTGTTGAACGAAGGATGTCGGACATGACTGAACAAAACCCAAACATCGAAGAAGAAAAAGTAGAAACTCAAGCAGTGCAAGCCGCTGATGCTGCTGCCGAAACCGAAGCCGTTGAAGCCGAAGCCGCACCTGAGCCGACCATGGAAGATTTGCAGGCGCGTATTGAAGAGTTGGAAGGCCAACTCAAAGACGAACAATTGCGCGGCTTGGCCAACGAGCAAAACCTGCGCCGCCGTCATCAGGAAGAAATCGCTTCCACCCATAAATTTGCCGGTCAAAAATTCGCTGCTGAAATGCTGCCGGTGAAAGACTATTTGGAAATGGCTTTGCTGGATCAAAGCGGCAATTTCGAAGCCTTGAAAATGGGTGTGCAAATGACCCTGAACGAATTGCAAAAAGCATTCGACGCGACCCAAATCAAAGAAATCAACCCTGCTGTAGGCGACAAACTCGACCCGCACCAACACCAAGCCGTGCAAACCGTGGTGAGCGAGCAAGAGCCAAACACCATCGTCAATGTGATGAAAAAAGGCTATTCATTGTCTGAGCGCGTGTTGCGTCCGGCCATGGTCGTGGTGGCAAAAAAAGAAGATTGAAAGCACCGCTTGATGCTGTTTATCAAGCATAAAATTTTCAGACGGCCTTATCCTATGCCGGTAGCCAACACACCGCTTTTAGAAAATCATTCCGAACCATCGGAACACGATTCGGATAACAAGGCCGTCTGAAAAATCAAACCAATATTCCAAACAGCCTGTGGATAAATAAATCAAGCACTTGAATTAAATCATAAAAAAATTTCACTCCAAGCCTTGAAAAAAAAATTGAACACCCTTATCTACAAGCCAACTGAACGACAAGTTCAAACCAATTCATTAATCAGTAATTTAAATTTTTCACCAGGAGCTATCACACTATGGCAAAAGTAATCGGTATTGACTTGGGTACAACCAACTCATGCGTATCCATCTCTGAAAATGGTCAAACCAAAGTGATTGAAAACGCCGAAGGCGCGCGTACCACCCCGTCTGTGGTTGCCTACCTTGACGGCAACGAAGTATTGGTCGGCGCACCGGCCAAACGCCAAGCAGTTACCAATGCAAAAAACACCATCTACGCGGCCAAACGCTTAATCGGCCACAAATTTGAAGATAAAGAAGTACAACGCGACATCGAAACCATGCCGTTTGAAATCATCAAAGCATCAAATGGCGATGCTTGGGTGAAAGCGCAAGGCAAAGAATTGTCGCCTCCGCAAGTTTCGGCTGAAGTATTGCGCAAAATGAAAGAAGCGGCTGAAGCCTACTTGGGCGAGAAAGTGACTGAAGCGGTGATTACCGTTCCGGCTTACTTCAACGACAGCCAACGTCAAGCCACCAAAGATGCCGGCCGCATTGCCGGTTTGGATGTAAAACGCATCATCAACGAGCCGACCGCAGCCGCATTGGCTTTCGGTATGGACAAAGTATCCGGCGGTGACCGCAAAGTAGCGGTTTACGACTTGGGCGGCGGTACTTTCGATATTTCCATCATCGAAATTGCCGATGTGGATGGCGACAAACAGTTTGAAGTATTGGCTACCAACGGCGACACCTTCTTGGGCGGCGAGGACTTCGACCAACGCATCATCGACTTCATCATTGACGAGTTCAAAAAAGAACAAGGCATTGATTTGAAAGGTGATCCAATGGCCATGCAGCGTGTAAAAGAAGCTGCTGAAAAAGCCAAAATCGAATTGTCGAGCGGTCAGCAAACCGAAATCAACCTGCCTTACATCACCATGGATGCGAGCGGCCCGAAACACTTGGTATTGAAACTGAGCCGTGCCAAATTCGAATCTTTGGTTGAAGATTTGATTAAACGTTCTATCGAACCTTGCCGCATCGCCTTGCAAGACGCAGGCTTGAGCGCAGGTCAAATTGACGACGTGATTTTGGTGGGCGGTCAAACCCGTATGCCTAAAGTGCAAGAAGAAGTAGAAAAATTCTTCGGCAAAGCCCCACGCAAAGACGTGAACCCAGACGAAGCCGTGGCTGTTGGTGCGGCGATTCAAGGTGAAGTATTGGGCGGCGGCCGCAGCGACGTATTGCTGCTCGACGTGACTCCGTTGTCTTTGGGTATCGAAACCATGGGCGGCGTGATGACCAAGCTGATTCAGAAAAACACCACCATTCCGACCAAAGCATCACAAACCTTCTCTACCGCCGAAGACAACCAATCGGCTGTAACGATTCATGTGTTGCAAGGCGAACGTGAGCGTGCTTCTGCCAATAAATCATTGGGTCAGTTCAATTTGGGCGACATCGCTCCGGCACCACGCGGTATGCCGCAAATCGAAGTAACCTTCGACATTGACGCCAACGGTATCTTGCACGTTTCCGCCAAAGACAAAGGCACCGGCAAAGCTGCCAACATCACCATCCAAGGTTCTTCAGGCTTGAGCGAAGAAGAAATCGAACGCATGGTGAAAGACGCGGAAGCCAACGCGGAAGAAGATAAAAAACTGACCGAATTGGTCGCTTCACGCAACCAAGCCGAAGCCCTGATTCACTCAGTGAAAAAATCTTTGGCCGACTACGGTGACAAACTGGATGCCGATGAAAAAGCCAAAATCGAAGAAGCGTTGACCGCTGCCGAAGAAGCCGTGAAAGGCGAAGACAAAGCCGACATCGACGCCAAAGCCGAAGCTTTGGGCACCGCCAGCCAAAAACTGGGCGAGATGGTTTACGCCCAAGCGCAAGCCGAAGCACAAGCAGGCGAAGGCGCAACCGAATCTTCTGCTAAGAAAGAAGATGACGTGGTGGATGCCGATTTTGAAGAAGTGAAAGACGACAAGAAATAATGCCTGATCGGGAAACCGATTAAGATTGTTGATTGTTGAAACAGGCCGTCTGAAAAGATTTTCAGACGGCCTGTGATTTTTATTAAAACAGAAAGTTGCATTAAATTGCGTGGGCAGCAAGTGCCCACACTACGCTTATTGAGCCGTTTAAAACGCAGGTCGGATTCTCGAATCCGACATTTGGCTGAATCGCAGCGGCTTTGTCGGATACAAGTATCCGACCTACTGTTTTCCGTTTTTTATAGATGAGATTCTTGAAACTCAAAGGCTGGATTGTCGGGTCAGCGCCCGACAATGACGACCACAGGTTTGCGAATTAAATCGGGTTTTACAAAGGCTTCAACGAGCGTAGTGTGTGCATTAATGCACACGCAAAATAAATCGAACAGGCCGTCTGAAAATCAAATATTTTTCAGACGGCCTGTGGTTTTTATTAAAATAGAAAGTCGTATTAATTTGCGTAGGCAGCAAGTGCCCACACTACGCTTGCTGTTGGCTAATTTTACATAGTTGGCTCTTCATCAAATGCTTCCTGTGGAATACAAGTGCTAAAGCTCTTATACCCTTTCTTTTTCCAATCAAGACTGCTTGCCATTGATTTACTCACTTTTTGACATTCTTCGTAAGAATGAAAAACTAGATGCTTACCTTCAACTAAAGTCAATTTTCCACCAGAAATATCAAACAACAAGAAAAATAATATAGCTTTCATAATATACGAATCTCCTAACTTAAAAATTTTTTGATAACTTCAATTACTAAATACTTGTTAAGCAAATGCTGTATGTATTAAGGCACACTCGAAATAAATTGAATTAGGCCGTCTGAAAACTTTTCAGAGTGTAAAGCCTGCCGCTCAGCGGTACGGCCTTTATTTTTTATCCAATCAACAAACTAAAAACTCAACGCACGCCGAAATTCGGCTGCAACAGCGCGCAAGGCTGGCGCTCGCCACGGCGTTTACGGCGGCCGGCAATTTTGCCGCAAGCCGCGCCGGGATCTTTCTTATCGGTGCGTTCCTCGCGGCTGTCGCGTGCTTTGCGTTCTTCGCGCTCGGTTTTGTCGCTGAGGCTGCGTTCGTTTCGGTCGCTGCGTTCATAACGCTCGCTGCGGCGTTCGCTGCGTGCTTGGCGCGGCTCGGTGGCGGCTGTTTCCACGCCTTCGTTTTGCCATTGCGGCTCGAAGCCTTCGATGCGTTCCACCGCCAAATCGTTGCCGGTCAGCTCTTTGATGGCTTCAAACATTTTCTGTTCGGTTTTGTCCATCAATGAAATGGCCACGCCGTCGGCACCTGCGCGGCCGGTGCGGCCGATGCGGTGTACATAGTCTTCGGCTTGGGTGGGCAACTCGTAGTTGATTACAAACGGCAGTTCGGCAATGTCGAGGCCGCGCGCGGCCACATCGGTGGCCACCAGCACGCGCAGACTGCCTTCTTTAAAGGCATTGAGCGTTTCCAAACGGGTTTGCTGCGATTTGTCGCCGTGAATCGACTGGGCGGCAATGTTGCGGCGCACCAAATCGCGGGTCACTTGATCGACGCTTTGCTTGGTTTTGCAGAACACAATCACTTGATTCATGTTCAAATCAACAATCAAACGCTCCAACAGATTGCGCTTCTGTATGCCGTCCACCGCGATGATGTGCTGCTCGACATTGGCATTGGTGGTGTTTTGCGCAGCCACTTCGACCAATTCCGGCGCATTCATAAAATCTTGCGCCAACTTGCGAATCGGCGGCGAGAAGGTGGCGGAAAACAGCAAAGTTTGGCGCTGCTTCGGCAGCATCTGCATGATTTTGCGGATGTCGTCGATGAAGCCCATGTCCAACATACGATCAGCTTCGTCCAACACCACAATTTCGACTTTGTTTAAGTTGATGTTTTTTTGTTTCACATGGTCGAGCAAGCGGCCGACGGTGGCCACCACGATTTCGCAACCGGCACGCAGCTCGGCGGTTTGTTTGTCCATGCTCACGCCGCCGAACAAAACGGTATGGCGCAGCGGCAGGTTTTTGATATAGCCCGTCACATTTTGGTCGATTTGGTCGGCCAATTCACGCGTCGGCGTCAACACCAGCATACGCACCGGATGCATGGCCGGCGATGTGCTGGCGGTGGCATAGCGTTTGAGCCGCTCCAAGCTCGGCAGCATAAACGCGGCGGTTTTACCGGTGCCGGTTTGCGCGGCGGCCAGCAAATCGTGTCCGGCCAAGGCTTTCGGAATGGCGGCCGCCTGAATCGGCGTCGGGTTTTCATAGCCTTGCTGGCTTAAGGCAGAAACGATTTCATTGCCCAAGCCTAAAGTTGCAAATGGATTCATAGACGTATCTTTCTGTTTCAGACGGCCTATTTAAGCAATGCCGTCTGAAAAAAGGAATCAGGATAATAGATTGAAACCGCAACGCGAAATGTCTGCGGCTGAAAATAAAGAATAAGAAAATGAATTATGCCACAAAACGCGCCCTGCTCCCACCGGAATCAGCGACAAAAGCCAACAAACAGGCCATCTGAATACGCCACGCTGTCATTCATATCGCAACCAATCACGATAAGCGGATTTTATCGTGATTATTGCACCGAACAAGCAATTTCGTGCTAAAGTACTACTTCCTTTAACCTACTATTTTTTCGGGAAAAATCCCTTTTAAAAGGAACTCAGATGAACATGAAAAACATGTTGCTCGCCACCTTGGTCAGCACCGCTTTGATGACACCGGCCATCAGCCACGCCGAGCAAACCAAGCGCACCAGCACGGTAAAATCCACCGCAATCGGTGCGGCTGCCGGTGCCGTAGTCGGCGGTGTGGTCGGTAAAAACAAAAAAGGCGCGTTAATCGGCGCAGCAGCAGGCGGTTTGGCCGGTGCGGCGTATTCTTATCATCGCAACCGCAAAGCCGATGTCACCGATTACAGCGACAACGACTACTACAACGGCCGCGACCGCAACAGCCACTATGAAGACGATGAAGACGGCGACCGCCGCCGCTCGAGCCGCAATGAGCGCGAACGTCGTTACGAAGAAGACGAAGATGACGACCGCCGCGACCGCAAGCGCAACAGCCACTACGAAGAAGATGACGACGATCGCCGCTCCAACCGCCGTCGCGACAGCCGTGATGATGACGACGATTAATTCGTTTATCGAGATTAGGCTTAGTTTCTAATCAATCAGGCCGTCTGAAACCTTTTTATTCAATCACCAACCTTTAACTCTATCCCAATCATGCTGCGCCAAGGTATCAGCATGCTCTCGTCGGCTCTGATATTCGCGCCCTTCTCTAATCCGTTCCGACACAAAATCCAAATGTCGGCGCGCGATGTCCGCAGCCTGTTGCGCCTCACCTGCTTTAATGGCTTCATACAAGGCGCGGTGATGGGCAATTAAGGTCGGGCGCGGGTTGCATTCATGATCGGCATGAATGATGGCGCTGCGGGTTTGCTCGTAAAGCATTTTCAGCAAACTGGCGGATAAATGACTGAACAAAATATTGTGCGCGGCATCGGCGATGGTTTGGTGAAACGAATAATCCGCTTCAGCCTGATGATCGAGATTGCCCTCACGACAGGCGGTTTCAAAATTGGCCAACCAAAATTCTATGCGCTTCAAATCAGTATCGGTGCGCCGCTCGGCCGCCAAAGCCGCCATGCAGCCTTCGATGTGGCAACTGAAATCGTACACATCGCGTTCCCAATTGGAATGCTTGCCCAACAAAGCCTGCCAATCGGCCAAAAAATCCTGCTGCGTTTTGGCAGAAACATAATAACCATCGCCCTGCCGCGCTTCCAAAACATTCTTGGCAATCAACACATTCAAGGCCACGCGCACCGATGGGCGTGAAACATTAAACTCTTCAGCCAAACTACGCTCGGGCGGAATCTTCTGGCCTTCAGGATATTCACCGGCGGCAATGCGCTCTTCCAAAACCGCCAATATTTGGTCGCTGACCTTTTGCGGACGTACTAATTTTGTCATGATTTTTCTGTATGTGTGGTGTGTGCAAATCGGCAAAATTGGTCAAACCAATCTTGAAACGTGATTGTACTGACGCGGTATTCTCATCGTCAATCTCGGCGCAGATTTTTCCATTGTGTGTAGCGTGTTTTATTATTTAATAATTGTTTTTGCTGCCATGATTCTGTAATAATAACTGTAGAATTTAACGCTGCAAGCTATTGAGTGGATAGATATTTCATTTTTGTCATTAACGATTATGTCTTTTGAATGGTGCAAACTTTACACCGCAAAATGAAACTAAATCCCATCATTGCCACTCAATCACCTTGCAGACTCGATTCTGCAACTACCGAAAACTCCGGTAAACATCAATAATATAGGAATATACAATATGAAAACTTTATTTATCTCCGTTGCGACCGCTGCGCTGCTGTTGAGCGCGTGTTCAAGCAGCAAAACTGCTGAAGCACCAAATCCGGCTCCGCAAATCAGCGTGGAAGAAGCCATTGCCCAATGCCAACAAGCTGCCGGTGAAAATGCTGACCGCGCCGCGTTTGATGCCTGCATGAAAGACAAAGGCTTCCAACGCAAAGCCGGTGAATAAGCTCCTGCTGACGCACCTGCTTCTGCTGCACAATAAGCAGCATTAAATCAAGATAACGGCTTTTTTACTCCCTGGAAACGCCGTTAAGAGCAACTTGAAAACAAAGGCCGTCTGAACAGGTCGGGCAGAAATCCATGATTTCGCTGCCTTACTTATTCAGACGGCCTTTGATATTTTAGCTCTTACAGTGCGCGGTCAAAATACAAATCCACGTCGCCCGCTTCGCTCATGCGCATCAGATAATCCATCACATTTTGCGGCCATTCGATGCCGCGTGTCGCGGTCAGGTTGCGCAAAATCGGGAACAGCAAAATATCTTCCATCGCCGCTTCGCCGTTTACACCCACGCCTTCGTTGCTGATTAAGCCATCAAGCTCCAACAAATCGGCATTGATGCGCTCAATATATTGCGCGGTTTTGTTGAGATTGGTCTCAAAATTGCCGATATTCTGCTCTTTTTTATCAACAAAATATTTCACCGCTTCCGGTGTGGCAAACTCCGGCAAACCGATTTTCACCGTGCGCGGCTGCACCAGTTTGTTGTTGTATTCGCCGACTTTGTCCAACCAAGCCTGCAATTCAGGGCGGATGTCTTCTTTCAGACGGCCTTGACCGGCCTGCTCATCCACATAACGCACAATATCCAAGCTCTCGCCCATATATGAGCTGTCTTCTTTCTGCAAAATCGGCACTTGTTTGGCACCAATCATGCTGATGGGCGTGGCTTCATCATCGTTCATCAGATTTTCCGTTTCCAACGGCAAACCGCGCAAACCGAAAATCATGCGGGCGCGCACGCAAAACGGACAATGATCGTAAATATAAAGTTTCATCATAAGGCTCCAAAAATTAACATGATTACCTTATCACTTCAGGCCGTCTGAAACAAGCATCCACCTTTTCAGACGGCCTGATTCGGCCGAAAGTTTAGTATATCAATAGCACCAATAGCTATTATTAACATCCGCCAATCCTGTTACAATGACGTTTCCGTAACCGAATTATTCCCTACGCCATGAACGGAATCTCCACCACCAGCAACATCGCGCCGAATCTCGAACAATACCGCAGTTGGTTTGCGCCCTATTTGGCCAAACAATCAGAACGCGATGCCAAAATGCTTCAGACGGCCTTAAATCTGGCCGAGCAATACTATCCGCACGATGCCTTAACCGTCAGCGGCGAACCTGTGTTGGGCAATCTGATGGGCGCGGCGAAGATGGTCAACGAAATGGATTTGCTCGCCGATGCCGTGGCCGCCACCATCTTGGCCGACATTTCCAGCTATTGCGACCATTGGCAAGAAACCGTCACCGAGCAATGTAATGCTACTGTGTGCGAGCTGATTAAGGGCATCGACGAAGTGCAAAAGCTGACCCAGTTTGCCAAGGTCGATAGCTTGGCCACGCCGGAAGAGCGTGCACAACAGGCTGAAACCATGCGCAAAATGCTGCTGGCGATGGTGACCGACATCCGCGTGGTGTTGATTAAGCTCGCCATGCGCACGCGCACCATGCAATACATCGGCTCGCAGGAAGATTCACCGGAAAAACGCGAATTAGCCAAAGAAACACTGGATATTTTCGCGCCTTTGGCCAACCGCTTGGGCGTGTGGCAGCTCAAATGGCAGCTGGAAGATTTGGGCTTCCGCCACCAAGAGCCGGAAAAATACCGCGAAATCGCGCAGCTTTTAGACGAAAAGCGCACCGAACGGCTGGAATACATTGAAAATTTCCTGAATATTTTGAGTGGCGAACTCACCAAATACAACGTGCATTTCGAAGTGGCCGGCCGCCCGAAACACATCTATTCCATTTACAAAAAAATGGTCAAGAAAAAGCTCAGTTTCGATGGGCTTTACGACATTCGCGCCGTGCGGATTTTGGTCGATACCGTACCCGAGTGTTACACCACGCTAGGCATTGTGCACAGCTTGTGGCAGCCGATTCCGGGCGAATTTGACGACTACATCGCCAACCCGAAAGGCAACGGCTATAAGAGTTTGCACACCGTCATCGTCGGCCCTGAAGACAAAGGCGTGGAAGTGCAAATCCGCACTTTCGACATGCACCAATTCAACGAATTCGGTGTCGCCGCCCACTGGCGCTACAAAGAAGGCGGCAAAGGCGATTCGGCTTACGAACAAAAAATCGCTTGGCTGCGCCAACTGCTCGACTGGCGCGAAAACATGGCCGAAAGCGGTAAAGAAGACTTGGCTTCCGCCTTCAAAACCGAATTGTTCCAAGACACCATTTATGTGATGACGCCACACGGTAAAGTGTTGTCGCTACCGGCCGGCGCCACCCCCATCGACTTTGCCTACGCCCTGCACAGCAGCATCGGCGACCGTTGCCGCGGCGCGAAAGTCGACGGCCAAATCGTGCCACTTTCCACCGCATTGGAAAACGGCCAGCGCGTGGAAATCATCACCGCCAAAGAAGGCAATCCGTCGGTCAACTGGCTGTATGAAGGCTGGGTGAAATCCAGCAAAGCCATCAGCAAAATCCGCTCGTTTATCCGTCAGCAAAACGCCGATGCGATCAAAGAAGACGGCCGCGCCCAGCTCGACAAGCAGCTGGTGAAAATCAATCCGAAGCCGAATCTGCAAGATTTGTCGGAAAAACTCGGCTTCAAAAAGCTCGATGATTTATACACCGCCATCGGTCAGGGCGAAATCTCGCCGCGCGCGATTCAGAAAGCCTGCGGCACGCTGAACGAACCGCCGCCGGTGCCGGTAGACGAAACCACCATCGTCAAGCAGTCGAAAATCAAAAAAGGCGGCAAAAACGGCGTGCTTATCGACGGCGAAGATGGCTTGCTCACCACATTAGCCAAGTGCTGCAAACCCGCCCCGCCCGACGACATCATCGGCTTTGTTACTCGCGAGCGCGGTATTTCGGTACACCGCAAAACCTGCCCTTCCTTCCAGCATTTGGCCGAACAATCACCGGATAAAGTGTTGAACGCAAGCTGGGCAGCCTTACAGGAAGGCCAAGTCTTCGCGGTGGACGTGGAAATCCGCGCGCAAGACCGCAACGGCCTGCTGCGCGATGTGTCCGATGCTTTGGCTCGCCACAAACTCAACGTCACCGCCGTGCAAACACAAAGCCGCGACTTGGAAGCCAGCATGCGCTTCACGCTGGAAGTGCGTCAAGTCAACGACTTACCGCGCGTGTTGGCCAGCCTGACCGATGTCAAAGGCGTATTGAGCGTGACACGCTTGTAAAAACAATCAGGCCGTCTGAAAGATTATGCTTTCAGACGGCCTGATATTTAGGAAATCCCCATCATGCGTTTAATCGACCTCCACCGCTACCCCGTCAAGTCCATGGGCGGCAATGCGTTAACCGAATCCGACATCACGCCGCAAGGCCTGCCACTTGACCGCGAATGGCTCGTCACCGCCCCCGACGGCAATATGCTCACCGCACGCAAACACCCAGCCATGCTGCTGTGGCAAACTTCAGCCGATTCAGACGGCCTCACGCTTACCGCGCCTGATGGCAGCCACCAAACGGTTTCGGTGCAAGAGATGAATCAGGAAAGCGAAGTCACGGTATGGAAAGACCGCTTTGCCGCATGCACCACTGACCACGCCATCAATGCTTGGCTGGGCGAACAACTCGGCACCGAAGCGCGCCTGCATTGGCTGGGCAAACACAGCCGCCGCATCTTGGCGCATTCGCAAACGCCGCTGTCTTTTGCTGACGGCGCGCCTTATCTGCTGACCCATACCGCTTCATTGGCGGAACTGAATACTTATCTTGACGAACCGGTGGAAATGGTGCGCTTCCGCCCGAATTTCACAGTAGATGGCGGCAAGGCGTTTGAAGAAGAACAATGGCAACGCATCCGCATCGGCAAAGTCGAATTCGAGCATTTCAAACCCTGTGTCCGCTGCGTGATGACCACGGTAGATTTGGTTTCAGGCTGCCGCCATCCGCAGCAAGAGCCGCTTTCCACCCTTGCCGTTGCCCGCAAAGCGATTTTCGGCATCAATCTGGTGGCGCTCAACCAAGGCCGCGTGCATATGGATGATGAAGTGGAAGTGTTGTCGTGGTTGTAAGCACATAAATGCGACAAAGGCCGTCTGAAACGCATTCAGACGGCCTTTGCTTTGATATAAATGGTTTGTTCCTTTTGCTGCAATTACAGCTTGGCAGATTTATCCGCTTGCTTTTTCACCCAGAAAAATAAAAACGCTGCAATCACACAAATCGACAATAAGGTGATTAACGATAAAATGCCCACAGGCGATTTAAAGAGTTCCGCAAAGACTTCCATTTTTTCATTCCTTCTGAGTTGGGGAGTGTTGCGAACCATTATAGTCCGACTATGCCATTTAGCTTTGATAAAAGTCAAAATTACTGATTTAAAAAAGCTTATGCGAAACTTATATACAATCATCACATACAAAAAGGCCGTCTGAAAAATCATCTTTCAGACGGCCTTTTTCATATAGTCGTTTAAAATAAAAATAATACGGCGTTGCCAGCTCCCTTATGTACTCAGTGTACACGGCGGTCGCTGTCGCCTTGTCTTATTTCTATTTTGAAACGACTATACACTATTCCTGATCAGCAAATTATGCTGCCAACCATTCGCCTATGCGCTTTTCCATCGCGACGGCACTCAAGCCCAAATCGTCAAGCAGCTTGGCCGGATCACCGTGTTCGGTCACCATATCGGCCACGCCCAACACCAGCACAGGCTTGCAGATTTTGTGTTTCGCCAATACTTCCAGCACCAGACTGCCCGCACCGCCTTGTTCGGCGTTTTCTTCTACGGTTACCAAATAATCGTGCGATTGTGCCAACCCAAGAATCAAGGCTTCGTCAATCGGCTTCACAAAGCGCATGTCCGCCACGCTGGCATCGAATGCTTCGGCAGCTTTTAAGGCAGGCTGCACCATGCTGCCGAAAGCAATAATGGCGGTTTGTTTGCCTTCGCGGCGCAACACGCCTTTACCTACCGGCACCGTTTCAAGGCCGTCTGAAACGGCGGCACCGCAACCGCTGCCACGCGGATAACGCACGGCGGTCGGCGCATCCAACGCATAACAGGTTGAGAGCAGCAAGCGGCATTCGTTTTCATCGCTCGGCGCGGCAATCACCATATTCGGAATGCAGCGCAAGAAGCTCAAATCATACAAACCGGCATGGGTTGGCCCGTCGGCGCCCACCACACCGGCGCGGTCGATGGCAAACATCACCGGCAGATTTTGTAGGGCAACATCGTGCACCAATTGGTCGTAAGCGCGTTGCAGGAAAGTAGAGTAAATCGCCACCACCGGCTTCACCCCTTCGCAAGCCAAGCCGCCGGCAAAGGTCACGGCGTGCTGCTCTGCAATGCCGACATCAAAATAACGCTCAGGGAAACGCTGCTCAAATTCCACCAAGCCGCTGCCTTCGCGCATGGCCGGGGTAATCGCCACCAAACGCTGATCGGCCGCTGCTTGGTCGCAAATCCATTGACCGAAAATTTCGGTATAGGTCGGCTTGGCGGCGGCCGGTTTCGCTTCGGTAACTTGCGCTTGCGGCTTGGCAGATACGGCGTGGTATTTCACCGGATCGTTTTCCGCCAGCTTGTAGCCGTTGCCTTTTTTGGTAATCACGTGCAGCAATTGCGGGCCTTTTTTGCCGCGCAAATCCTGCAATACGTCCACCAATTTTTCCACGTCATGACCGTCCACCGGCCCCGTATATTCAAAACCGAAGTTTTCAAATAAAGAAAGCGACTGCTTTACATGGTCGGCTTCGCTGGCCATGCTTTTGATTTTGTGTTCGACTTTTTGCGCAATTTCCATCGCGCCGGGTAATTTGTCTAAAACCTTGCTTGATTGCGCCTTAATGGTCGAGAGCAAACCGTGCATATCGCGCACCACGTTGCTGGCCAAATATTTCGGCAACGCGCCGACATTCGGCGAAATCGACATTTCATTGTCGTTGAGAATCACCAGCAAATCCACGTCCATATCGCCGGCGCAGTTTAAGGCTTCAAACGCCTGACCTGCCGTCATCGCGCCGTCACCGATAATCGCTACGCTGCGATTGGGCAAACCTTGCAGCTTGTCGGCAATCGCCATGCCGAGTGCCGCGCCGATGGAAGTCGATGAATGCCCCACGCCGAAAGTATCGTATTCGGATTCGCTGCGCTTAGGGAAACCGGCCAAGCCACCGTATTGGCGGATGGTGTGCATGCGGTTTCGGCGGCCGGTCAGGATTTTGTGCGGATAGCTTTGATGGCCGACATCCCACACCAGCTTGTCATCGGGCGTGTGATACACATAATGCAGCGCAACTGTTAATTCGACTGCCCCCAAATTGCTGGCGAAATGGCCACCGGTTCTGACAACCGATTCCAGCAAAAAAGTACGCAATTCGTCGGCCACTTGCGGCAACTGGTCTTTATCCAGCGCGCGCAATTGTTGCGGCTGTTCGATGAGGTCTAATAATGGGGTATGGCTCATGGTGTGTTTTGGGGGGACTTATTGGTGTAATGAAGAATTATAGCAAGACTTTAGCCGATTTATCAGCCTAATTTTACAGGCCGTCTGAAAAAGGGAAAAACGGCCGCTTTTGCCTTAGGCCGTGAAAGTTTCGCCGCTTCATGCTAGACTGTCGGCAACGTTTACCGAATAAGTGTTTGATATGTCAGCAATGAAATTTTTTTACTCTCTGCCGCTGCTGCTGGCGTTGGCAGCCTGTTCGCCTTCCGAGCCGACCAACACGCCGGCGGCGACATCGACACCAAAGGCCGCGTCAACGGTGGAATACACCGCAATCACCGCCGCTTCAATGGCTTCCGCCGCTTCTGATGTCGCCGCTTCGAATGTGGCTGCCTCGGATATCAGTGCTTCTGCACCGGTGCCACACTTGGGTGGCGAATTAAGCACGCAAAACCAAGCCAAATGGCAGAGCTACACTTGCGAAGAAAATCAAAAAATCGATGTGCGCTATTATCAAAGCGATGCCGGCTCAACTGCCCAAATCCGCCACAAAGGCTTAAACATCAGCGCACCTTACAGCCCTGAATTAAGCGACGAAGATTTGAGCGCATTCAG
Source organism: Neisseria sp. N95_16 (assembly GCF_002551535.2). Taxonomy (NCBI): domain Bacteria; kingdom Pseudomonadati; phylum Pseudomonadota; class Betaproteobacteria; order Neisseriales; family Neisseriaceae; genus Neisseria; species Neisseria sp. N95_16. The sequence continues at coordinate 16,694 of NZ_PDBT02000011.1, read as the reverse complement.
CAATGGCGAATTAACGTGGACCATCAGTAATTTCGTGCAAACCGATTTTTATCAGGAAAGCGACGGCTTTCTCGTGCGCCATGAAAAGGTTGAAGGTGCCGGTGAAGAAGGCATCGTCGATCACTTGTTGGCACAGGGTTGCATGCCTGCCAAATAATTGCCAATGACTCAAATGCCGAGACCTTTGCAAAACCCTAGATTTGAGTACAGTTCAAAGTTGTAGCAGCACAGAAAGCGCAGACATATCACTTAGATAGGCAAGCTTTCGAGCAGCGCACAACGAAGAAATGTGCCAAAGATAGGGATTTTGCAAAGGTATCAGGCCGTCTGAAACACATTTTCAGACGGCCTTTGCTTTTATTTTTCAGTTTTCCGTTTGGCACGCGGATGCGCTTCATCATACACTTGCGCCAAATGGTCAAAATCGAGCTTGGTATAAATCTGCGTGGTGGAAAGATTGCTGTGTCCCAACAATTCCTGCACCGCCCGAATGTCGCGCGAAGCTTGCAACAAATGACTGGCATAACTGTGACGCAGCATGTGCGGCGACAAATGTTGCCCGCTGACCTGCTTGGCTGCCCATTGCGCCAAACGCTTCTGAATCTGCCGCTGTCCCAAACGTTTACCGTTTTTGCCGGTAAACAAAGCCGTTTCGTCATCAGCAGCAATGCGCACAGGCAGATAAGCTGCAATGGCTTCGCGGCTTTTCTGCACCAGCGGCACTTGGCGCTGCTTGTTGCCCTTACCCGTTACGCTCACCCAACCTTCATCCAGCAACACATCGGCCAGATTCAAATCATGCACTTCACTCAAACGCAGGCCGCTGCCGTAGAGTAACTCAAACACCGCACGGTCACGCACGGCCAAATCGGAATCGTCGTCATCGTTATCCAGCCAGTGATTGAGTGGCTCCTGCTGCAAGGCTTTGGGCAGGCGTTGCGGCGGCTTAGGGGCTTTTAGATTGTGGGTCGGGTCTTTTTCCAATAAACCATGCTTCATCAGCCACGCACAATACTGCCGCCAAACTGATAATTTACGCGCCAAGCTGCGTTCACCCAAATTTTGCTGCGACAATTTTTTTAATACCGCCACCATATCTGCACGGGTAATGTCTCCGTTTTCAGACTGCCGTGCTGCCAGCAAATCATGCAATTGCGCCAAATCGCGCCGATAGGCAGTAAGCGTATGCGCCGACTTGCCTTGCTGCTGCAAATCCGCCAAATACGCTTCTTGCTGCGCGAAAAATTGCGCCTGTTTCATATTCAGACGGCCTCCAATGCTGCTTTTAGCGATTCAGGCAAGCGGCAGATGCGTTGCGCGGCGTAATCAAAACACACCATGCCGGTTTGCACGCGGGCGATTGATTTTTTGTCCGACTCACGAATCAAGTGATAAAGCAACGCAAAGCCACTTTTACCCACATCCGCCGCGCCCATGTCGATGCGAAAATCATCGCCATGATGCGCCTGCGCCAAATACTGCACCGCGGCATCGGCCATAATCAACCCCGCACCGCCCACGTCCAACTCGCTCCAGCCCTGCTGCTTCAGCCAGCGCATACGCGCTTCATGGCAAAGCCGAAGCACAGCATCATTGGCCAAATGCCGGCCGTAATTGATGTCGCCGATTTGCACAGTCATCTGCGTAGTAAACAAAATATCATCGGGTGTGGCTACAATGATTCGTGGCATAGGGTTCCTTTGTCTTTTCAGACGGCCTTTATCGAACCATTATTATCTACTATCTTACGCTAATCGCAAATATTTACCGATGGTTTGCATGAAGCCAAATTCATCTCAAACGAATGTTATTAATATATGAAATGCATGTAGCCTTATGTAGTCTTTTAAGGAAAAAGCGATTATAATTTGGCTATCGTTTATTCCCACACTACCTTTAGGAGATTCTTATGGCTCTTGTATCCATGCGCCAATTGCTGGACCATGCAGCAGAAAACAGCTACGGCCTGCCTGCGTTCAACGTCAACAACCTCGAACAAATGCGCGCCATCATGGAAGCTGCCGACCAAGTGAATGCACCGGTCATCGTGCAAGCCAGTGCAGGTGCGCGCAAATATGCCGGCGCACCTTTTTTACGTCATTTGATTTTAGCCGCCGTTGAAGAATTTCCACATATTCCGGTGGTGATGCACCAAGATCACGGCGCATCGCCTGATGTTTGCCAACGCTCGATTCAATTGGGCTTCTCATCTGTGATGATGGACGGCTCATTGATGGAAGACGGCAAAACACCTTCTACTTACGAATACAACGTTGACGTCACCCGCACCGTTGTTAACTTCGCCCACGCTTGCGGCGTATCGGTTGAAGGCGAAATCGGCGTATTGGGCAACTTGGAAACCGGTGAAGCCGGTGAAGAAGACGGCGTAGGCGCAGTCGGCAAACTGACCCACGACCAAATGCTCACCAGCGTGGAAGATGCGGTGAACTTTGTGCGCGACACCGGCGTGGATGCTTTGGCGATAGCAGTCGGTACCAGCCACGGCGCATATAAATTCACCCGCCCACCAACCGGCGACGTATTGCGCATCGACCGCATTAAAGAAATCCACGAAGCCCTGCCCAACACCCACATCGTGATGCACGGCTCAAGCTCTGTACCGCAAGAGTGGCTGAAAGTCATCAACGAGCATGGCGGCAACATCGGCGAAACCTATGGCGTACCGGTTGAAGAAATTGTGCAAGGCATTAAATACGGCGTGCGCAAAGTCAACATCGACACCGACTTGCGCCTAGCCTCAACCGGCGCAATCCGTCGCTTTATGGCCGAAAATCCGGCCGAATTTGACCCACGCAAATACTTGGCCAAAACCGTTGAAGCCATGAAACAAGTCTGCATTGACCGCTACTTGGCATTCGGCTGCGAAGGCCAAGCCGACAAAATCAAGCCGATTTCTTTGGAAAAAATGGCAGAAAAATACGCCAAAGGCGAATTGAACCAAATTATTAAATAATGCGTTAATATGCTGATAGGCCGTCTGAAATATTTCAGACGGCCTTTTATCTATTGAGAGCACACACAAATACATTCAGCTTACCAACAATAAAAAAGAGCCTGCCGAAGCAGACTCTTTTATTTTAGACTAATCGATTTAGATTAGAATTTGTGACGCAGACCAACCATACCGGCAGTAGCTTCGGTTTTGTGGTTGCCTTTACCGGCATTCAACCAACCTGCAGATACCAACGCGCTAGTGCGTTTAGAGAAGTCGTAGTCAGCACCAACGATTACTTGGTTATATTCAGTAGCTTTACGCTGGTCTTGAGTCAATTTATCGCCTTTAGCTTTGAAACCGTGAGCGTAAGAAATACGTGGAGTCACGTTACCGAAGCGGTAGCCAACAGTCGCAGCAGCTTCGTGTTGTTTCAGGCCAACTGAAATGTCTCTAACAATTTCATCATCAGTTCGTTCTCCACCACCACGCAAAGCAGCCATGTAGCTGTCTTTGCTATCCCAACCATTGGTGTATTGGTAAGCCACAGCGGCCAACAGGTTGTTGGCATCGTAACCTACTACCGCACGGTGGATTTGGCCTGATTTGCTTTCGCCTGATTTAGTTACGTAAGCAGAGTGCTTGTGACCGTAAGCATATTGACCGAAGAAGCCGGCATTTTCATAGTTCAGGCCAGCGTAGTAGGTAGAAGTATCACCAGCAGCATCATCACGACCATTAGTTGGATTGGTAGGACCATCAATTGCACCAGTAGGGTTAATGCCACGAACAGTAGTACCGTTGTCACGTGGGGTGTATTGAACGTTTGCACTGAAACCGCCGAATACCGGAGTGTCGTAACGTACAGATACGGCACGCTCGTCAACACGGGTAAACATGCCCAAGCCCAAAGCTGGGTTGCTGTATTCCCAAGGGTCGATTGCATCGCTGGTGTTTTTCACAGAAGAATCCAATTTACCGGCACGGATTTTACCGAAGCCACCTTCCAAACCGATGAATGATTCACGAGTACCCCAGCCTGATTTGTTACCGGCGACAGAAGCTTCTTGTTCCAACTGCCAGATGGCGTTCAGATTGTCAGCCAAGTGCTCGTGGCCTTTGAAACCGATGCGTGAACCGAAGTCAGCGATTTCGCTAGTAGTATGGTCTTTTTGAGTACCTTCAGAAGTTTTGAATTTGGTTTGACCAACTTCAACACCTGCTTTGATTTGACCGTACAAAGTCACATCAGCCATAGCTGCTACAGGCAAAGCTGCCAAAGTCAGAGCAATCAGAGTTTTTTTCATTGCTGTATTCCTTTTCTATCATGAAAATTAACTTAAGCAGACCGGATAGAATCCGCTTAGGCCTTACATTATCGCTGGAATCAGCGATTCCATGAGTGTCACTATAATTGTTCCCTTCTAAAAAAACAAACTTTATAGACATCAATTGCGTTATCCCTGCCCAAAATGCTTGAAATCACCCTCTAAAAATTAAGAAAATTTTCTTATAAATCAATTATTAATTCATATAGAAGTCGTTGTGCATTTTTACAACACAGATTCTTTGACTTCCTTATTGCCAATTAACGCAAAACCATATCCACTCTTCTTATAGCCTCTTTATCCAATTAAAAAATGGTGTTTACATGGCCAGCTTAATGCACTTACAACCAAACCGGCATATCTGCTTTGATGATATTAAATTCATTCGGATAATCGACACCGGTTAAATACAGCCCATCAGGCATAAAGGTGGGTGGGGCTTTCAGACGGCTTTTTTCTTCAATTAACTGGGCAAAATCGTCAACGCTGAGTTTCTTATTACCAACATAGACCAATGCGCCCATAATATTGCGCACCATATGGTGCAAAAAGGCATTGCCGTGTAAATCTAGTTTGAGCAATTCGGGTGTGCCGCTAATATTGGCGCGATACAGTGTTTTAATGGGAGATTTTGCCTGACACATGGAAGCGCGAAAGCTGGAAAAGTCTTTTTCACCTTCCAATAATTTCGCTGCCTGCTGCATTAATTCGATATCCAAATCCAAATGCGTCCACCCCACCTTGCCGACCAGCAAGGGCGAGCGAACAGGGGCGGATTGCAACAGATAGCGGTAATGTCGGCCATAGGCCTCAAAGCGGGCATGAAAATGCGGTGCTACTTGTTGTGCATGCCATACGGCGACACCCTGCGGTAAATGGGCGTTTACGCCTCTTATCCATGCTTGCGGCGGCCGATGTGCGCTGGTATCAAAATGCACGACTTGCGCGGTCGCGTGTACGCCTGTGTCGGTGCGCCCTGCAACAATCACGGAAATGGGTTCGCCGGCAATCAGGCTAATGGCGTGTTCTAAGGCCGTCTGAACCGTCGGCACGTCCCCCGCCTGCTTTTGCCAGCCATAGAAGCGGCTGCCATCATAAGATAAGGTTAATGCCCATCGTTGCTTATTGGGATTTTCTAGCATAGTGAATGTGATGATTGGATTGTTGGGTTATATATTCTATATAAAGAAAAAAGATGCCGTCTGAAAAACAGCATCTTTTTTATATTTAACACTTTGGTGCACGTTTAAGCGTTCAATTCTTCCAGCATGGCTTTCGCTTTAGCCAAAATCGCACCATCTGACTCTTCCAGCAATTCTTGCAAGGTTTCGCGAGCTGCTTCAGGGTCGCCGATTTCGACATACATTTTCGCCAATTCGTATTTGGCTTCCAATGGTGCGGTCATGCCAACAGATTCTGAAATAAAGCCTGATTCACGACGGCTGCTGTCGGCGGTATCGGCCAAAGAAATGCTGTCCCATTCGATGGCTTCATCAGCATCAGCCACTTGCGCTACTTCAACATTAAACTCTTCCGCATCTTGGAATGACAAGGCTTCGGCTTGCTGAATATCAAATAACTCAGGCTCGGCCGCCATTTCTGTTTCGACAGCTTCATCACGCAACTCAGGGCTTGGCTCAAAAGTGGCATCAATCACCGGCTCCGGCTCTACTTCTGGCTGAACGAATTCCAAAGGTGCTTCATCATCAGCTTTATCAGCTTCCGTTGCCAGCGCTTTTGCACCTGCAGCCGCACCGGCCGCAACCAAAGCAGCGGTACCTACGGTAGCCAAGTTACTATCGGTTGATTCGGTTTCAACCTTAGCATCTTCAGCAAAGAAATCCCATTCTTTTTCTTTAACTTCAGTCTTGGCTTCTTCTACTTCAAAATCCCAAGATTCGCGTTCAGACGGCTGCTCTGTGACGAAAGCATCGGCAACCGGCGCAGCAGGCTCTTCAATCACAACAGCTTCAGCGGAAGCATACAGATTTTCAGGCTCTGGCTCGTAAACGCTTTCGGTGGATTCGATGCTGTCCCAATCGGCGTTGCGGCGTTTTTCGGTTTCTTCATCAAGCGTTACCGCACCGGATACAATCGCAGCTTGAGCAGTATCGATGGCATTTAAGTCCACATCGACATCACCTTGTTTGGCAACCGGCGCTTCTTGCACTTCAGTAAAGAAGATATCGTCGCCGAAATCGTCTTCTACTTCTAATTCGTCATCCGGTTTCTTAGCTACATAGGCGGCCGCTGCTGTGGCTGCTGCACTGACACCGGCTACAGTCGCTGCGGTTTTGGCCGCATTGGAAACAGGTTGCTCTGATTCAGACAATGGTTTGTATGCGGTCGTGTAGGCTTCAGGGGTAAATGTTTCTTCTTTGGCTACCGGCTGCACAGATTCTGCTGCAGGCTCGGCTTTGCGTTTACCCAATAATTTAGACAAGAAGAACAAAGCGATTAATGCTGCACCTCCCAACAACAACCAGCGCCATAAGCTGTTATCGCTGGAGTCGGTGACTTCTTCTTGTGGTGAGGCAGGTTCGGTTACTGCCGGAGCAACAGGCTCTACTGCGCTGGCTTCTGAGGCTACGGCCGGCTCTGATGCAGCGATAGCAGCTGCATTGTCAACCGCTTGAGAAGCAGCCGCTACAGCAGGCTCTGCTTGAGAAGCAGCTTGATCGGCAGCTGGTACCGTTGGTTCGGCAGTAGTGGCTGGCGTAGTGGTAGTTGCCGCAGGAGTTTCTGCCGGCGCTTCGGTTGGCGTCGCAGTTGCCGGTTGGTTTTCTACCGGCTTGGCCGCTGGAGCTGCTTGGTTGGCATAGTTTTGGAATTCACCACGATTCGGAATGCTCAATATTTTACCGGCCAACATGCGGTCGGCATCATTATTAATGAATACATCCGGGTTGGCGTTTACCAAAGCTTGAACTGTTTGCGCCAAGGTCATACCTTGCGGACGAACACGACTGGCAATACCGGTTAAGGTTTCGCCTTGACGTACCAAGTGGCGTTTGCCGTAAACGATACCGCTGTATTGTTGTTGTGGTTTTGGTTTGGCAGCTTTGGTGTCATTGGCAGCACGGCGTACCGGCTTGTCGTTGCGGGCGGCCGGTGTATTATTGCTGCCAATGGCCCGATTAATGCGTTCGCGGGCAGCTTGGCGGTCAACCGACGTAGCGGCCGGGGCAGCTTCTACTCGGTTAACTTGATTGTTTTTGTGTACACGGGTGGCAGCGCTGTCGGTTTTAGAATTGTAGCCTGTCGGATCGATGATGGCGGTGTATTCGCGCGATTGTGAGCCGACGCTGACCTGAAAAATCAATACGGGATCTTGAATCGGCTTAGACGAGCGGATATTAACCACGGCTTTGTCGCCGCCGCTTTTGCGGATGCTGGCGCGCAGATTACCGTTGGAAATCGAAGCTTTACCACCGTTGAGCAAGGCTTTAGCCTCATCTCCGGTGACGGTGATGGTGCCTGAGAAAGGTTCGCCCAGATGTGAATGAACATTTAACCCGCCCAATCCGGCCATGGCACTAAATGACGTCATCAATGCCACGGAAGCGACGATTAATTTAATTTTATGGTGGTTTTTCAAAACTTAATCCCCTGTTTGAAATGGCAGCGCGTCTGCATAATCCGTGCTTAAACTGTGTATCTCGTGATGATATATTCTAAAGTACCTGTCTGCCAAGTCATCTGATAAATTAAGTTAAAAATTGACAGGAAAATTGCAACTTTATAGCGACTATCGTTTCCTTTTTGCAAATACATTGGAATAATCACCTGCTTAATTAGCTAACAGGCCGTCTGAAATGCTTGAATCTTTAAAATGTGCAAATACCGTGCATCCGAATGCAAAGCCGCATGCGAGCAATAACGAAAAAGATGCAAAAGCCTAAGCAGGTTTGTATGATGAACGATAGCTATTCATTAAAATTGATTGCTATCTTACTTAAGAATAATAAAATGAGAATCTTCATACAAGCGCTTGAGCTGTGATAAGATAAATACTTTCAGACGGCCTTTTCTCTTATGCCGTCTGAAGCCTAATCTGCGGTATCGGGTTTTGCCGACACCGATTCATCAAAAGGATACATTTATGCAATATTTCATGTTATTGGCCACTGATGGCGACGACGTACACGAAGCCCGCATGGCGGCGCGCCCTGACCATTTGCAACGTTTGGAAGCCTTAAAATCCGAAGGCCGCTTGCTGACCGCCGGCCCAAATCCTTTGCCGGATAATCCAGAACGCGTTTCCGGCAGCCTGATTATTGCGCAATTCGAATCGCTGGATGCGGCGCAGGAATGGGCAGAAAAAGATCCTTATGTCGATGCCGGCGTGTATGAAGAAATTTTAATCAAACCGTTTAAACCGGTGTTCGGCCTGTAATCATGGATATGCAGACAGAAATTGAAGGCCGTCTGAAAAGCTTGGATTACCAGCTTTTTGAGTTTGAAGACGAAAGCCATCTCCACATCGGCCACGCGGGCAACAAAGGCGGTGGGCATTATGCAATATTAATTGTGAGCGAAGCCTTTCACGATGTCAGTCGTCTCAACCGCCAGCGCATGGTTAAAACCTTATTAAACGATTTATTTTCAGACGGCCTGATTCATGCCTTGAGCATCAAAGCGGCTACCCCTGATGAATATTTCAACTGATTTAACAACAAATTGAGAAACTTATGAAAAAAACCTATTTTGCTTCGGCCGTATTGTTCGCCCTTGCCTCAGGCAACCTGTTGGCGCAAACCTTAGTGACCGTAAACGGCCAAGCCATCGACAGCAGCGTGATTGATGCGCAAGTGAAAGCGATTCGCGCTGAAAACAAACAAGTGCAAGATACCCCTGCTCTGCGCCGCAACCTGACCGAACGCCAAGTGATTTCCACCGTGGTCGGCCAAGAAGCGAAACGCTTGAAATTAGACCAAAGCGCGGAATACAAACAAGCCTTGCAACAAGCGCGTGATGCGGCCAATAAAAGCGGCGCAGCCAAAAAAGCCAACTTCAAAACTGAATGGGCCGTATTTGAAGGCGAATTGTTAGGCCAAGCCTATGCCGCCCATGTGGCCAAACAAAATCCGGTGCAGGAAAAAGACGTTAAAGCCGCTTACGACGACTTCAGCAAATTCTACAAAGGCACGCAAGAAGTGCAATTGGGCGAAATCGTGACCAACAACAGCGCCGATGCCGAAAAAGCCATCGCCGATTTGAAAGCTAAGAAAAGCTTCAGCAGCGTAGTGAAACAATACTCGATTGATCCGCAAGCCAAACAAAGCGGTAGCATTCCGAATGCGTATGTACCGCTGAAAGACTTGCAACAATCTGCGCCACCTTTGTATGACGCAGTAAAAGACCTGAAAAAAGGCGGTGTGACTGCCAAGCCATTGCAAAACGGCAATCTTTACGGCGTATTCTATGTAAACGACCGCCGCAACATCACCCTGCCAACTTACGATCAGGCTAAAAACGACATCGGCCGCGATTTGCAAGCTGCCCGCATTGATGCTTCAGTGCAATCGCTGCTGCAAAAAGCCGACATCAAACCGGCCAAATAATTCAGCAACGGAGTAAACGATGAAGTATCAAACGGCGGTTGCCGGCATTGTGGCCGCAGCGGTGGCCGGATTGGCAATTGCCAAAGCACCGGAAATCCCTGCCGCACGCATCGACAGCATGGTGAAAGAAGTGTTGCGTCAGGCCGACCAACATCCCAACCAAACATCCAAGCCGGATGGCGCGGCCATCCGCAAGGATGTGGTGCGTCAGTTGCAAACGTTTGAAGTGTTGAAAAACGAGGCTATCAAGGTCGGATTGGATAAAGACCCCGAAGTGCAAAACCAATTCCAAACCATGGAAGCCCAGTTTTACGCCACGCAATACGCGCAATATTTGGAACGCAACACCACTGTTGACGACAACGATTTGTATAAAATCTACGATCAGCAAACGCGCATGATTAAATTGCAGCAAGTGAGCTTCAAGAGCGAGCAAGAAGCCCACGCTGCACTGGAATTGCTGCGTAAAGGCTTGTCGTTTGATGATTTGATGAAGCGTTATCCGAATCCGGAACAAGCGTTCAACGAATTCATCATGCCGCAACAATTGCCGCCGTACATGGCTGAAATTGTTGAGCCGATGAGCCGTGGTGATGTGACGCATCAGCCGGTGAAACTACAAGATCAGTTTTATCTGTTTAAACTCAGCGCAGTCGAGCGCAATCCTGAGGCGCAACCGTTTGAATTGGTGCGCAACCAATTGGCGCAACAGGCTAAGCAGCAAAAAGTACGCCGTCAGATTGACGACTTGCTGAAAGCCAACGGCATCAACCAACAATGATGCATTAAGGCATTGAAAAAGGCCGTCTGAAATTCAGTTTTTCAGACGGCCTTTTTCTATTCAACACTCTTTTTATCTTTTATGATGCGTTTTTCGCACTTATTAAAAGATTATCCCATACTGGCTTTCAGACGGCCCTAAAACTTTACAAAGGAACATCATGCGCGCAGTGATTCAAAAAGTAACCCGTGCCCAAGTCGATATTGTTGAAAACAACCGCCGCGACACCAGCGGCAAAATCGACAACGGCTTCATGATTTTACTGGGCGTGACCCACGACGACACCGAAGCCGATGCCCGCTACATTGCCGATAAAGCCGCCAATCTGCGTATTTTTGAAGACGAAAATGGCAAGCTGAATTTGTCGCTTAAAGATGTCGGCGGCTCGGTTTTATTGGTGTCGCAATTTACTTTATATGCCGATGCCCGCAGCGGCCGCCACCCTTCTTTCTCGCATGCTGCCCCTGCTGCCCAAGCCGATGCTTTGTATCAACTTACTGCAAAATATCTGCGTGAACACGGTTTGACCGTAGAAACCGGCCGCTTTCAAACACACATGCAGGTGACGCTGTGCAATGACGGGCCGGTGACGCTGCTGTTGGATTCGCAAAAGCTGTTTTAATCTGTTGCTCTAATGAATCTATAAAATGAATCGATAAAAAAGGCCGTCTGAAACACGATGTTTCAGACGGCCTGAGACTTTGCATTGATGAATTACACGTTCGGCAACAAGCCTTCTGCTTTCACCCAAGCGATGATATCGGCTTCTACCGCATCCGGCGAACCCGGATTATCGATTTTCACGCCGTATTCGTCGGCTTCAAGCTCTTCCAGAATTTCCAATTGCGAATCCAGCATATCAGCCTTCATGTAGTGCCCTTTACGCGACATCATACGCTCGAGGTTCACTGCTTGCGGTGGGGTTAGGTGGATAAAGGCCACTTTGCCTTCTGCACCGCGCAAAATATCGCGGTATTGTTTTTTCAACGCAGAACAGGTCACAATCGAATACACCGCACCGGCTTGCGCCTGCTCTGTCATCCAATCACGCAGGTTGCCCAGCCACGGATAGCGGTCTTCATCGGTTAACGGAATGCCAGCGCCCATTTTGTCGCGGTTGGCTTGGGTGTGAAATTCGTCGCCTTCGGCATAGGCGCATTCGCCCAAGGTTTTCTGCAGCGACAAGGCTGCTGTGGTTTTACCGCAGCCGCATACGCCCATCATTACAAAATGTACAGTCATGTTGTTCTCCTTAAACAATGGCAAAGGCCAATGCCGACAAGGCAAAACCAATCAGGGCAATCAGGGTTTGGTTGACTGTCCATGTTTTCAGGGTAGTCGGTACGTCCATATTCAACAAGCGACCAACCAGCCAGAAACCAGAATCGTTAAAGTGGCTGCACCCCACCGAACCGGCTGCCGTGGCCAATACCACGCAAGCCAATTGCCAATCGCTGAAACCGGCCGCCATCACCGCAGGCGCCATCAAGGCTGCGGCAGTGGTTAAGGCCACCGTAGCAGAACCTTGCGCGATACGCAATGCCAAAGCCACCAAGAAGCAGCCCAGCAACACTGGAATACCCAAATCGGCCATGCTGTCAGCCAGCGCTTTGCCGATGCCCGAGGCACGCAATACGCCGCCAAACATACCGCCCGCGCCGGTAATCAGAATCACCGAACACACCGGACCCAACGCGCCGTCGATGGTTTTTTCCAAAGCCGTGGCTTTTTCACCGCGTTTGCGACCCAACACATACAGAGCTACTAATACGGAAATCAAAAGGGCAATTGGTGTCGAACCAATCATGCGCAATGCTTGTACCCAAGTTTCATCGGCGCTGACCACTTTTTCACTGATTAAAGTAGCCAAACCGGTATTCAAGAAAATCAGCAGCATCGGAATCAGCATAATGCCGATAATGGTTGACGCTTTAGCAGGCTCTTTCGGCGTATCATTGTCTTGTGCCCCGCCGCTCAAGAAATCCGGCACCGGCACGTTAAACTTACGACCTAAAATCTGACCCCACAAATAACCACTGAAATACCAAGTAATCACGGCAATCGGCAAACCAATCAGCAACACATGACCGATGTTGGCGCCATAAAATTCAGAAGCGGCAATCGGCCCCGGATGCGGCGGCAGGAAAACGTGCATCACCGAAAACGCACCAATCGATGCCATCGCATACGGCAACACAGTCGCTTTCATACGGCGTGCGGTGGCAAATACAATCGGCAGCATCACCATCAAACCCGCATCAAAGAAAATCGGGAAACCAAAAATCAACGAAGCCACACCCAGCGCAAACGGCGCACGTTTCTCACCAAACACGCGAATCAGCGCGTCCGCCAACGACTGCGCGCCGCCCGAAGTTTCCACCAAGCGACCGAGCATCGCACCCAAACCAACCAGCAACGCTACACCGCCGAGCGTACCGCCGAAGTTTTTCACCAGCACATCGTTCACAATCGCACCCATCGGCAAGCCGGTCGCAATCGCCGTCAACAGGCTCACCAACACCAGCGTTACCAAAGCATGAATGCGGAATTTCACAATCAATACCAAAATCAGCGCAATCGCCGCTGCCGCAATCCCCAACAGCGTCCCCGCGCTGAGGGTTTGAGTCCAACCGTCCATTTGTCACCTTTCAATTGATAAAATGTAAACAGATAAGAAAATTTTCAGCAAAATTTCACCATAAATTTAGCACAAATCATGCAACCATGCCGAGATCAAAATATTCTGTTTCAATAAGGTTATATTTATTAAAATGAAATTTTTCAACTGAATACTGATTTCATGACGTAAATCAAAAAGAAAAAGGCCGTCTGAAAAACTACATTTTCAGACGGCCTTTTCCTGATATGGCCTGATTTAATCTGCCCTGCGGCTTTTCACTTGCGTTACCGCAAACTCAGTCTGCCGCTTCGGCTGCCGCGTAAAAAACGCAGCATTACTTTGAATGTCCATGCCCTTAGGCAACACAGCCAAAATCTTCCCCGACAAATCTCCCTCCCGCGTCTGCCATGCATCAAGAAACTGCGCTTTACCCATCGAAATATGCCCCAACGACGGGTCGGCCAGCAAAACCGTATCCTTAGATATACCGCGCAACACCGAAAAATGGTCGTCTTTACGGTATTTCAAATACACAATCACCGGAATTTTCAAAGCCGCCAACTGCTCGAACGACAGCGCATAACCCTTCGCCTCAAAACCGAAATCCGGCAGAATCCGCTGCATATCTTCAAACGAAGCCCGTTCGCGCGTTTTGTCCATTTTGTCGAGCACTTCTTCTTCCGTCAGCTTCTGCCCGTAGAAATTATTCAGCAGCGTCGCCACCGAAGCCGCGCCGCAAGAATAATCCAAATCCTGCTTCACAATATTGAAATCACGTTTTGTCTTCCAACTCTGCACCTTGATTTTGCCGTAGGCCAAAGGATTATCGTGCGGCAGCGCGGCATGGGTAATGGACGGCAGCAGGCATAAACAGATTAAAAGACAGTGCTTCATAATATTTTCCTTTGACAAAGGCCGTCTGAAAAATCAAACAATGTTTTCAGACGGCCTTTTCCGAATACAAGCTATTGCAGGGCAGCAGGTAAGTCAGGGTGCAAACCCAACAAAAACCGCAAATGATTAGAACACGCAGGTACGGTTACTCCGCCTTTTGGCGGCCAACCTTACCTACGCGCACCACTACCGTCCCCGCCATCTTGTCGTGCCAGCCCTGCTTGCGCTTGTCGAAAGCAACCCAAAAATAGCCCAAGAATAGCGGAATCATAGCCACAATATAACCGATATAGCGGATAAGCGACTGTCGAAAATCGATGTTTTCCCCTGTCTGCGCACCCACCACTTTCAAGCCCAACAACATCTTACCCGGCGTGGCGGAGAATTTCAGCCAAAAAAACAGCGTACATAAAAAGGGGAAAACATAATTGAAAAACACATCGGCAAAACCGTGTGAATAAAACAGGCTGCCGTCTTGGGGGATATAGGTAAAATACTCCGCCCCGTAAATCAGATACAGCGCAAACAGAATGACGGGCATAAGAATAAGCCAATCAATCAAATTGGCCGCACAGCGCAGCCAAAAACCGGCATAGTTCATCACTTTCCTTTCCTTAATAATTCTTCAAACAGCGTAACCCCGAATCTGAAAATCGGGCGAGGCGGTAGGGATATTGTCATTAAGCGGACGTAGCAACTGTATTTTTAACCCCGTCAGGCAAAAATACAGTTGCTACGCTTGCTATAGTTAACATGACAACCTTAGATTATTCTCTTTTACTACCCCTAATCTTATCTAGAAAATAGATACAAATACTGATAACAAAACTGACCGACATACTAAAAATACCGATACCTTTCCATGCAATCTCATATCCTTTTAATAAGTATACGATAGCCGAAAAACCAACAGCTATACTGTAGACCAATGAAAAACATACGGCATACAGCAAGATAGGTGGAACTTTTATCGTTCGGTTATTTTCAGTAATATATTTGGCTAACTCACTACCAAATATCCCTGATAATAAATAAATAAGAAGGTTATCTTCCATAAATTATCTTTTATGCTTGCCCAATGCCGCACTGGAAGATTGATTTAATCCAAACGCATTGGCACGAATGACAGTATTAGGCACTGCATTTCCATTCCTCCATGCTTCCTTAGCAAAAGTTTTGGTTGAAATACCTGCACCGCGCAGCATAGCATTAGTATATCCACCACCCACCATACCTCCTCATACAGCTGCTAGTGTACTACGGGTAGAAGCAGGTTGTCCGGTACGATAGTAGCTTACGCCGTGATTGCCCCATGCACTAATATTACCCCCAATTAATGCATCTAGCACAAAAGGTGCCCAAGCCCCCTCGGTTTCCCTCATCTCCTGCTTCGACAATTCCGCCAACTGCAACGGCTTGTTTTCCTGCACTTCAAACATTTGCTATTTTTTTATCTGTTTCTCTACTTTTTCGGCACACCATAAAAAAACATAACAAATCAGGAATAATGCGGCAGAAAATAAAACCAAATCTCTTATCAACATAGTGAAAAATTCAAAGCCAATATCATTGCCATTTTTTACGGCATTAAATATATCCAAAACGAAGTATCCGCAAAAGAAAAAAACTGCGGCAGCAAAAGATAATGCAAATCTACTTATTTTCTTTTGACTATATTTTGCAGACAGATGGCCTAAAATGGCTGCCAATAAATCAGACATCATTGTATTCCTAATTAAGAGGTGACGAACAATGTCGTCACCTCTTTAAAAAGTTAGATTATCTGCGCCAAACACGATTAGCACCATTATTCGCAATGGCACTATTAGCCCGCCATACATTTGCGCCGGCATTTGTAAGGCTTGGGATAAATTTTGCTCCTCCACTAGCAATAGCTCCT
This sequence comes from Neisseria sp. N95_16, assembly GCF_002551535.2. Lineage (NCBI taxonomy): Bacteria > Pseudomonadati > Pseudomonadota > Betaproteobacteria > Neisseriales > Neisseriaceae > Neisseria > Neisseria sp. N95_16. The sequence goes on along the minus strand of NZ_PDBT02000011.1, from coordinate 654 downwards.
GCAGTACCAAATGAAGCCCCAATTACTGCACCAGTACCTACATTACCAGCAAACTTAGCATTATCCCATTTATAGTTTCCTTTATAGGCTCCCCAAGCATATCCTGCCCCTCCTACAATACCGCCTATGGCACCACCAGCTACCCAAGGAGCCAAAGCCCCCTCCGTTTCCTTCATTTCTTTTTGAGAAAGTTCAGCCAATTGCATAGGCTTATCTTGCTTCACATCAAAAACCTGATGTTCAAACTTCATCGGATTTTCAGTCAATAACGTTTGCACTTTATCATCTGTGTTCAATTTCAATGGCTGCTTATTTGCCTCCTGCGCCATTACAGGTGCAGCCATCACAGACAAAATCATCAAAGCTGAAATCTGCTTTTTCATTTTACAACTCCTTACATTCGCCTAACAAGTGCAATTTCCAATAACAGAAAAGGCCAGTATGCGGTAGTATACTGCCTTTCCTGACAAGAAAGATTGCAATATGGCCTACACACAACTGACCTCACACCAAAGATACTACATTTCCAGACATTACCGCAACCTACCCCTAAACCAAATCGCACAGAACATCGGTTGTCATCCCGCCACCGTCAGTCGGGAAATCAGACGGCATTCCGTCAACGGAACCTACTGTTACCGAAAAGCACAACAG
>NZ_PDBT02000119.1:0-4091 GCF_002551535.2 Neisseria sp. N95_16 | reverse complement strand
GTCAAAGCCGACATCGAATCAGCCGGTTATCAATATGACGAAACAAAAAACGAATTCTTGAAACATTATGACGGCGCATACTGTACGCCTGAAAATGTATGTCTACCTTTAGATTCATCTGTAGTTTCAGCTTTGCAAAAAAACGGAACTCAATCACAAAAAGATGCTGTGTCGCTAGTTGACATTCAGCTTGAAAGATTGGCTGCATCGGAACATGCAAAGAGAAGCTCATCTGATCCTGATTATTGGTGGAAAGGCTACGCATTTCGGTCTTGTGACACTAATCATGCCTTTGCTATTTGTTCTGTCGTTAAGGATGGAGATGTAAGAAATCCTTTTCTTTTTACTTTCAATACTAAAAAACTCACCGAAGTTTTAACTCAAGAAAAATTTTTAGATATTTCCACCGGATCCATTGATGGCAGCCCGACTCCATTTGTGGAAGGCACTGGCCGACCTGATTATAAAGAAGAATTAAGTGTAAGCCCTACAACTGTAACCATTGAAACCAAAGACGGCCCTATAGTAATCAGTTTTGGCCTTGATAAAGACGGCAAAACAACTACTACTGTAAACATCACAGGCATGCAGACAGGTGGTCAGACAGGCGGTCAAACCGGCACCGGTGGTCAAACCGGAACAGGCGGTCAAACCGGCACCGGTGGTCAAACCGGAACAGGCGGTCAAACCGGTACAGGTGGTCAAACCGGAACAGGCGGTCAAACCGGTACAGGTGGTCAAACTGGGCAAGACGGTCGGGATGGCAAAGACGGTAAAGATGCCGAACCGCAAGGCTTACTTTGTAAGCTTTTTCCCTACATTTTAGCTTGTGACAAGATGGGCAAACCTGAAGAAGGTATGTTCGATGATATAAAGATTCCCCATGTTACAGATGATAGAACATGGTCACCTGATAACTTCCTTCCGCCTAATGGTGTTTGTCCTAAGCCTAAAACATTCCATGTAGCAGGTCGTCCAGTTGAATTGAGCTATGAACCGCTTTGCGTATTAATGGAACAAGTCCGCTTTGCTGTACTACTCGCTTTTACAATTATGTCGGCCTTTATCGTTTTTGGCTCTTTAAGAAGATAAGAAAGGGGAAATCATGCCAGCATTAGCCGGATTGATTCCATTATTTGGAATTCTTTTAAAACTTCTGATTGTGCGCATTATCATCGCCACCGGTTTAACCTTTGTAAGCTATGGCGGTTATATCATCGCGTTAGACCAATTTAAGCAATATACCCTAAATGCCATCAGCTCCATGCCTGACGATATTCTTAACCTGTTGCTTATCGGCGGATTCGGTCAAGGCTTGGGCTATCTTTTCGGAGCATTCTCGTTCTATGTCGGCATGGCTGCATTGAACAAACTCACTTTTGTTTTTCCCGGGGGTAACTGATGATTTATCTGTTTACAGGCAACATGGGCACCGGCAAAACCTCGCGCGTTGTGTCCATGATTCTGAACAACGAAGATGGCCTGTTCAAAATGAAACTCGAAGACGGCACCGAAGTAGACCGCCCGCTCTATTTCTGCCATATCGACGGTTTGGATAAACGCAAATTCAATGCGCACGAATTGACTGAAGAAGAAATCATGTCGGCACCGCTACGGGATATTATTCCGCAAGGTGCGGTTCTGATTGTTGATGAAGCACATTATACTTATCCAGTTCGCGCTTCAGGCCGTCCCGTTCCGCCTTATATCCAAGAATTAACTGAACTCCGGCACCACGGCCATACCGTTATCTTGATGACCCAACACCCTAGCCAGCTTGATGTTTTTGTCAGGAATCTAGTATCAAAACACACTCACCTTGAGCGTAAAGCCGTCGGCATGAAACAATACTCTTGGTACAAATGCGTTACCAGCTTAGATAATCCCGCTGCCGTTACAGGCGTCGAATCTGCAAGCTGGAAACCGCCTAAAGAAGCATTTAAATATTACAAATCATCCAGCCAACATCAAAAGTTTAAGAAAAAAGTACCTGTTGCGGTTTGGGCTCTGGTCGGTATTTTTGCTTTTATGGCTTGGAAAGGCTTTAACGTTTATCAGATTTATCAAAAAGGCACTGGACAACAGGAAACGCCGATTGTATCAACGGAAACAGTTAATCCCCCTGAACAAACCCAAGTTCCTGAAAATACAAATCCCGTTCCTCAACATGCGCCTGAATTCGCAGCTTCAGCCGTTCCCGAAAGGCCACATTTAAGTGAAAAGGATTATGAGCCACGTATTCAAGGCATGCCTCACACCGCGCCTTTATACGATAGTTTAAATAAAGTCGTTCAAAGTATGCCTTATCCGGTTGCGTGTGTTAAAAATGCCAATAAATGCACCTGTTATACAGACCAAGGCACACCCATCCATGGCTTTGGAAAAGACCAATGTCTTGATTTCGTTCAAAACGGCATTTATAACCCATACAAAGCACCTAAGCAGGTTGATAGTCCTGAAACAATCAGTAAAGCGCTTGATGGCTTAGAAGACCGTCAGCAAGCCCGTGTCTATGCCTTAACAGGAAAAAGCCCGCAAAACCTAATGTATGACGGTTATGTAGAAGCCGGTGCTCAATTTGGTAGCCAAAACGGCGCCAAAGTCGGCGGATAATTAAAGCTGCTTTTTAACCTGTTGATGAAGCCCATAAGGCGGAATCAATAGGTTAAAAAGTAGCCACGGGGTGCGGGAACGCCCGCTACTATGAATCTAAGCAATTTTATGCTAGCCGGTTCAGCTCAAAATCTCAAATATTGAGAAAATTGAGCTGAACCGGCTAGCATAAAATGCTAAGCATTAACCTGTAAGCCCTTTGATTCAGACGGCTTACAGGTTTTTGTTTAGCGCAAAACAAAAGCCTAGGCGGTTTAGGCAGTAAAACGGCCAAAGTGAAAAGCTGTAGGAAAGAAATGCCGAACCGCCTAACCATTCTTAATATTGAATATCATCATAGCCGTGTAAACAGGCTGCATAATAAGGAAAATGCAATGAATGTAATAGGATTGGATATTTCCAAAGACACCATTGATGTAACCCTAATCAAAACTAACGGCCAAACCGATTACACCAAAATTGGTAATAACGCCGAAGGTTTTGAAATACTCATAGACTGGATACGATCCAAACGCATTAGAAAGACTGCTATAAGCATGGAAGCCACCGGCATTTATTATGAAGAAGCAGCCGAATACTTGAGCACCGTCTATACAATTTTCGTTATCAATCCCTTGAAAATAAAAGATTACGCAAAAAGCCAGTTCAGTCATACCAAAACAGATAAAGCCGATTCAAAACTAATAGCGGAATATACAAAACGCCATTCAGACAAACTGACACCATTTAGGCCGTCTGAAAATCCCAATTTGTACAAAATGATTAACCTGCTTCAGCAATTGAAACAGCAACAAAACGAAAGCCGTAACAGACTTCACGCTGCTAAAGACAAATTCATACGCTCAACACACGAAGCAATAATATTGCTCTTGGCCAAGAAAATAACTCAAGCGGCCAAACGGATTGACCGCATGATTAAGCAACAAAATAGCTTAAAACAACATTACCAAAATCTACAAACCATTCCGGCCATTGGCAAAGATACTGCAGCAATTCTACTCCGTCACCTGACCGACAAAACATTCAGCAAAGCCAATCAATTTGTTTCCTTTGCCGGATTAAGTCCGAAAATAGAACAATCGGGAACCAGCGTTCACAAAAAAGGTCGATTAAGCAAATACGGCCATCGGCAACTTAAACGCGCCTTGTTCATGCCCGCGCTTGTCGCTTACAGAATCAAAGCCTTTCCGAAGCTAATCAACAATCTTGAAGCAGCAAAAAAGCCCAAAATGGTTATCATCGTGGCCTTAATGCGCAAACTGGCAAAGATTGCCTTTTACATACACAAAACAGAAAAGCCGTTTGAAAAAACGCGCCATCAAACGGCTTAACCAAACCATACAAAAGAAAACGGCTGCCGAAAAAGCAGCCGTGGCCTGTTGCATTCAAGAGAAATGCAATAACTAAATAACAAATAAAAAACAATGATATATAAAATTATCTAAATTTCATGTTTGACAACGCAATATATCATCTTT